>CAZSUM010000036.1:0-245 GCA_964610015.1 uncultured Lentisphaeraceae bacterium | reverse complement strand
TTGGCGGCATGGCCTTCTCGGCAAAGTTTGCGAGCAAACTTGAATCATAACGTTGTTGAAGATAAAAAAGGCGAAAACTTACACTGCCGCTGTCAAATGCCATAGCCACCTCGAGGAACGATTTAAAAGAATAGAATACTCTCTCCGCCGATGGTTGTCAGGTGGTTTCTGGTTGCGCTCCGTAATTGAGGCGCATCCCCGTTAAACACCGGCGTCAGCGAAGGTGTACAAGTGCATATTATCTC
>CAZSUM010000035.1:5294-14914 GCA_964610015.1 uncultured Lentisphaeraceae bacterium | reverse complement strand
GCGGTGGCGCGCATGGAAGTCCGCATGAGGGGAGACCCGGGACTCAAGCGGAAATGGGCGCGGGTGCTCAAGGCGATTCACGTAAGTGAAAAGGTCTAATGTACAATGTACAAATACGACCCCTTTAACGTTTACTTGTAAGTTTTATCAAGGGGAAAGTTCGAAACAGTGTCATTGCTTTTTTATGTTGCTTCTTTCAAAACAGCGGGGCCGTAACGTCCGGCAGCCAACCAGGCTGCCAGCGAAACGCAGAGGAGGGCACTTCCGAAAAATCCAAACACCAACCCAAATACACTGTTCCACGGTATCGCACTGTGCAAAGCACGTGCCGTAGGCTGAATGGCAACGAGAGCCGGCAAGACGCCTGCCAACAGCCCTGACAACACCAAAACACCATATTCGGACAGTAGCAGACGCACAATACATCCGCGGGAGATCCCTAAAGCGCTCAATAAGGCCAACTCACCGCGCCGCGCCACAACGCTCCGCAAAATAACCAACCCCACACCGACCACCCCCAGCACCACACCCAATCCTCCAAAAACCAGAAACATGTCAAGATAGGTACTCTCCACTGAAGCCAATAAGCGTAACCGTTCGATCACAGTTTCAACGCTCACCCCGGCTTCTGGGTGCCGTAACCGTCGCACAGCTAGACTCTCCTCGTGCTTATCCTTCGTAGCTTGATCTGCCGCCTCTCGCAGTAAATAGGGCACATAATCGCAAAGCCAAAGATGATATCCTTCTCCAGGAAACATCTGCATGAAGTGTCGTTCGTCCACAAGAATTCCGCCCTGCAAAATACTACTGCGCACAGGGATCGCCCCCACTAGGCGAATCCGCCAGACTTTTCCTCCCACCCCTGCATACCTGAGCACTTGTCCCTCTTGCGGGTCAGCCTTGGCCTTCAGACTGTACTGTAACATCGCCTCGTCGGCTGCCAGTCCCGGAAGGGTCCCATCCGGCAAAGGCTCCTCTAGGCAATGCCATACCCCCCCCGCATCTTTAGGTTCAAACGCACGCAGACGTGCCATCGCTCGGGCATCCACCCCCAGCAATCGCGGTTGTTGTGGGACACTCATATTCAGACATCCGGCATTATCTCCTTCATGCACCCGTATGGGAATTACCCCCTGAGCCCCAGTCACGCGACGCGCCATCGCCAATCCATGATCTCGCGTCATTGCATTGGCAGAGGTCACCAGTGCAGCAAATCCGCCACTCCCAGACCAAGTTTGCCCGCTATTAGCCGCAGGATCGTGTTTCATTGCGAGCATCCCAATTGCCAAAAAACTACCGACTGCCAGCAACAGCACCACGGTTGCACTTTGTCCCAAGTTTAATGCAGCCCGCAAAATACCTGCACTGATCGGACCTGCGGCTGATGGCGGTTGCCCATCTTGACCTAATCGCGACCGATCTACTCTGGCCACCCAATGAACTGCCACACACTTCAAAAAAAGAAGAATAGAGAGCACCAGCAAGAACCCCGCACCAAAAAATATTGAGTTTGGCGCACGCCCTTTGCTCGCCAACGCCATCAGCCCGATTGCCGCCAGCGCCATGCCTCCCCCCATCACGCTCTGCCAGACGAGTCCAACCCCTGTCGTTCTCTCTTGCCGTGCGAGTAGCTGCGCCCCCGCGCCCTGCCAGAGTCCGGCGGGATGACTAACCGCCAATCGGCTGAGTGTCCTAACCAGAACCCCTCCTGAAAGGACGACTGCGGCCAGCACCGCCCAACCAGCCGCTGACCAAGAAAAGTGAAAAGCTGTTTCTGCTCCGGCAAACGCATCACGCCAGAAGCGTCCCAATCCCCAAACCAGTGCCTGCGCCAATGTGGCTCCTAGTGCACTGCCCATCAGCGCACCACCCACTACGGGCGTTCCCCATTCAACCGCCAGCATCGTAACAATCTTTGATCGGCTCCAACCCAAGGCACTCAAAAGAGCCACTTCGGCCACACGCGTTTCAAGCGCCAAAGCCAATGAGAGCGTTGAGAGCAGTAATGCGGAGATAATCAACATAAAGGTCATGCCCAGAAACAGCAACCGGAAATCAGTTGCACCCTGTGCTGCTAAAAGGCCCTCTTGCCAAATCGGACGAACGCTCAACCCAACACGCTCAGGAGACAGATGCTTCAATGCTTGGCGAACGGGTTTCTCACCAGCCCAGACATGCAATCGCATGGTGTCACCGAACAATGTGCCAAAACAGTTGGTTCCTGCCGCATAGGTTAAAAAAGCTTTGGGTGTTTCGCGCCATTGCTGCCAATAGGCCTCGTTGGCCGCATCATTCAGTTTCTCTTCATCCATGGGCAACCCCACATCCCACGTAGCACACCGATCCGCATCGGCAAGCCCTGGAAAAATCGGCATCCCACGTTTCTCCGCTGCTGCGACAGGCATATCGATGATTCTGCGTATCCGAAATTCACGCCGATCAGGAACTAATCGCCCCCCCTCCTCAAAGCGTCTCCAAACAAGCGTCAACACCCCGTTAGTGGTTACACCCAATTTTTCAGCCAACCATGTGTTAATAACAATCTCATCGTTTTCAAGATCAGCGGGCACAACACCCTCACCCGGCGTGAAGGCCCCGACAAAGCCGTAGGGCGTTGTTTGTTGGGTACTCTCGGCGACCCGTGCATTTGTGGTGCTCGCCTCTGATGCCCGTGTGCCAAAAGCCTCGAAAGAATCCACCAAGTGAAACAATCCGCGAGCGCTTTTAAGTCCCTTTTTTGAGAAAACCTCATCCAACCCAGATGGTAAATAGACTCGCGCACTGGTTATGATGGTTTCTTCGGATTGCGTACCTTCACGTAGCTCTGCCTCTCCATGCGCCTGTAACATCGGGATATCGCGCAGCACAAGTCCGGCATCCTCAGCCTCCCACTCAGAGGACAACGCCTGTTGCAAAGCGCTTGGCGACATCTTTGAAACCAATAGATTGGCCATTCCAGAAACCTCAGCCGCACCGGCCAACAGAGTATACGGCACCCGTAATGTTACGGGGGGCACAGAGTCGACCTGTAACGCAAAGCTGGAGGTCAGCAAAGAAGCCTCCGCTTCGTTAGGGCTCGGCTCGACAACTCGAATTGCACGCCGAGTTATTTTAAGGGCATCACCTGAACCCAGCGGCAACTCAAGCGGTAAAGGTGAAGGTTTTACAAAACGAAGTGCCCCTGTCGCCTTAGGGAGAATTGCCCGAGCACGCGCATTCAACCGTGCCGGCCAGCCTGCAGACAATCGGTTCGTATAGGTGGGATCACCCAGAATCTGCACACGTCCCGCACAAACCGTTTCTTCATCACTCAGTAACTCGCCGTTAAGCAACAGACCAGCCTGTGTCTGCGGCAGACGCGTCGCGAGGGAAACAGGAAAGAGTCCCGTTTCGAGATAAACAGAGGAGCGTATGGCCCCCAAGCGAGCAGTCAACCCCTGACGCAATCCCTGTTTCAACGATTCGCCGGTCATCAATGCCGCTGAAAGCAACGCAGCCGTCAACGCCACGGTTGTCGCAAACAGCAAATGATGCAACCGGTAAAAAAAGAGGCTTCTTCTGACCCACCGAGCAATCATACCGCCCCCTCTAAATTAGGTCTGTCCGACCACACGATCATTTCCCCTGCGCTGAGCCTTTGACCTGCAGAGGAATAGCATAAAGACCCCTCATTGCTGTCACGAACAGGGTCTTTTTTTCTGGTCCGCCGATGCAGACATTCGCGCTCCATTTTTCAGGAATCGCAATCACACCAAGACGGGACCCATTGGAATCGAATACCGTTACCCCCGCTGTGCCGGTCAGATAGAGTCGGCCCTGTGCATCACAGGTCATGCCATCTGATCCCATCTCGCAAAAGAGCCGTTTATCCGTCAGGGTCCCATCAACTGCAATCACATAGGCATACGTGCGTTTTGCACCAAGATCCGCCACGTAGAGTGTTTTGCCATCCGCGGTCCCCACCACCCCGTTGGGCGTCACAAGGTCATCCGTAACACGTATCGGCGTGCCCCTACTGGGTGGCAAAAAATAGACCTGCTGCGTACCCTGTGGTGCCTCAGTCTGCGTCCACCACGCTCGTTTATAGAATGGATCCGTAAAATAGCAACCGCCTTGTGGTCGCGCCCAGACATCATTCGGACCATTGAGCAATTTGCCGTGATAGGCGTCAGCAAGAACCGCAACCTTCCCCTCTGGTGTCACAGCCCACAGTTCCATCTTTTCATCCGCGCAAACGAGAAGCGTACCCTCCGCCGTAAAACACATTCCGTTCGCACGCCCAGCGGGCTCCATAAAGACGCGTACGCCCTGTTCCTGAGTCCAGCGCAGAATCCGGTTATTCGGCTGATCCGTAAAAAAGATCTCACCCGCGGCGTTAACCGTCGCTCCTTCTGTGAATTTAAAGCCCTCGCATACGCGAGTGGCCACGGCACCAGCGGCCACCACCCCCTCCAAGTTCGCGCCGGTCACGCTCCAAGCGACACCCACGATAACCCCCAGCACACTCATTCTATTTATCACGTTTCCTCCGCCATTCAGAATCCTATCAAACAAGACGCGCGACACACCTGTGTGTGGGCGCGTGATCAGTTGTTTGACAAGGGCAGTTTAACGTTTCCTGAGGTGAAACACCAAGGGGATTTAAACACCCGAACAGGGCGGCTATTTTTTCGCCAGAACGCTACGGGTACAAACCGTATGATACAGCTCGGCTGGCGTACGACAGGTCAGCAGTGCGTCAAACATGGTTGACTCATTGAGTGCCGCCAGCGCCGCCGTCTGAAATGCCATATAAGGTTCGTTTGCTGCCGTTGGACAGAGGGTCAGCAACACCACGCTCGCGGGCTTGCCATCCATCGCGTCAAACGCAATACCTTCACGTTTAATACCAAGGGCACACACCAGTTTGTCGACCATCTCAGTACGTGCATGCGGACAGGCAATGCCGTGGCCTAGGCCAGTAGACATCGCTACTTCGCGCTTTAAGACATCGGACAATGCCCCATCGCGATTTTTTAAAACACCCTGCTTATCAAGCACATCCACCAGTTCCGCAATCACCTCGTCGCGCGTCTGGCCCTTGAGTTGCGGGATCATTGACGAAACCGTCAGATAACTCGCCATCCGTTCATGCTTACGTAGATGCGCCAGTTCGCTAGGTGAAATCCATAATTGCGCCTCATTGTCCAGCAACTTACGCAACTCACGCAAGGTCTGCTCGTACTCGGCAACAACCTCGATCATCAACACCCGGATAATCGAAACCGCCTCTTCTGGACAGTCAAAGGTGATTGTCGTTGGCGAACTGTGGATATTAATGATCAGGTCATCCTTGCGGACTTGATGCAACCCGTCTTCACGACTCAGCGTGTGGGTGAAGAAATTCTCACGTGTCAGAACGGCAAACAGCTTATCGAGCAACAACGAAACAATCTCGGCATTGGCAAAGGTATAGGTCACAGGCGGATTGCTGTCACTTCGTGAAAGCGCTTGACCTCGCTGTGTCAATCCAGACCGCGATGACCGATAAGCCAAAACCAACAATGGCGGAGCGACCACGGTTGTCAGCAGGGTCATCATGACAGCCACACCAAACACCTCATCCGAAAGCAACCCAGAGGCGCGACCAATACCGGCCACAATCAAAGCCACTTCGCCGCGCGGCACCATCCCCACCCCAACACGCAAACACCCCGTGAAGTTAAAGCGGCAGAGAAGCGCGGGTAAGCCACATCCCAACAACTTAGCGACAACAGCGACAACCGTATAGAGTAGCCCAAATTCAAGAATCTTGATCGACGCCATCATTCGCAGATTTACCATCATACCCATCACTGCAAAAAAGACAGGCACCATAAAGGCGTACAGCGGCTGAAGTTTTTCACGGATCATGTGGCTGATCTCTGTGCGCGAAAGAGCCAAACCCATGACATATGCGCCGATAATCATTGCTAGATGCGCCTCTTCAAAAAGCCCACCGACAATCAACGCCATACCCAAAGCCGCAACCGCAATTTCCGTATTTCCACCCAGGTGTTTCAGCCCTTTGCTGACTTTACGTGAAACCAGAATGCCAAAAATCGTTGCTCCCAACCAGATGCCAATCGCTTTGACCGCAATGACTCCGATTGACTTCCAATCAACGCCCGCACCCTTGCCCGCAGAACCGCTACTTGAAGCCACGAGCCCCATACCAATCGCCAGCATGACAATGCCGAGTACATCATCAATCACAGCGGCCGCTAATGTTGTGACGCCCTCCGGTGAATCTAGTTTTTTACGTTCAGAGAGAATGCGCGCCGTAATACTCACCGACGTGGCCGTAGACATCACTCCCAGGAAAATACAAGCCGGATGCAAAAAAGTGAAGTCCGCGCCAGCCATAACCGAGGGCAACAACCAGACCCCCAACAAGTCGCCTGTAATAAACGAGGCCAGTACCCCCCCCACACCAACCAGACTACCCGCCACTGAATAGCGGACAAACATTTTCAGATCCGTCTCAACACCCACCAGAAAAAGCAAAATGATGGCGGCGACCGAACAAATCCCGTAAAGCTCTGGCGTCACCGGACAACTGCCGCAACGCACAGCCTCAGCCACTGCGAAGAGTCCTTTTTCAAATCCATGAATCGGAAGCGGAATACCCCCCAAGAGATAGGGACCGATGACAATACCCGCACACAGTTCACCCAACACACCGGGGATACGCATTTTTTCAAACAGCATATTGCCCAAACGCGCGGCAAAGAGCACAACCCCGAGTTGAATCACCAGCGTTGTCATTCGCATGGTCAAGTCAGGCCCACTTTCCCCTCCCGCACTGGACGCCAGAGCAGAGGGCACTCCAAGACAAACAAAAACGCCGCACAAAAGAAGTTGGGGGATCGAAAATTTCCCTAGATGCCTCATCAACGATAGCCGTGAACAGCAAAAAGAAAGAGTTTTGCTCATATAAATGATCACCATAAAATCTTGTATTTCAAAAGAAAAGAGGCCCGGAACCTGAGGTTCCGGGCCTCACTATTCAGTTGGGGGTTATTTCGTCGTATTCAGACGTTCTTGGATCTCAGCCAGTTTCGCTTTGAGCGCATAAGGCATACGTGTACCAAACTTCTCCCACGAAGCGGCCACGCCATCCAATTCTTTCTTCCAGCCTTCGACATCCACGGACAGCAATTCCTTCATGTCCGCTTTGGAGACATCACAACCGCTCAGATCGATCGCGTCTTCAGTCGGCATAATGCCAATCGGGGTTTCCCGATACTTGGCCGTACCTTCGATACGCTCGCAGATCCACTTCAAGACACGGCTATTTTCACCAAAGCCCGGCCACAACCATTTGCCTTCATCCGTCTTGCGGAACCAGTTCACAAAGAAGACACGCGGCAACTTCGTCACGTCTGTACGCAGACCCATGCTCAGCCAGTGTGTGAAGTAATCGGCCATGTTGTAGCCACAGAAAGGCAACATCGCCATCGGATCACGCCGGACCACACCGACTGCACCCAAATTGGCAGCCGTCGTTTCCGATCCAGCGGCCGAACCCATGAACACGCCATGTGTCCAGTCAAAGGCTTCGTTCACCAACGGAATGGTATGAGGCCGACGTCCCCCGAACAAAAAGGCGTCGATCGGCACACCCGCCGGATCTTCCCACTCCGAGGCAATCACAGGGCATTGCGAAGCTGGAGACGTGAAACGCGCATTCGCGTTAGCAGCCTTAATCTTCTTACCTTCTTTATCGCGCATATCAGGCGTCCAGTCATTGCCTTTCCAGTCAATCGCGTGAGCAGGGGGCTCACCATCCATCCCCTCCCACCACACGTCACCATCATCCGTCAACGCACAGTTCGTGAAGATCGTGTTCTTTTTGGCCGAGCGCATCGCATTCGGATTGCTTTCGTAAGAGGTTCCCGGCGCAACACCAAAGAAACCATACTCTGGATTGACCGCATAGAGACGACCATCTTCGCCAATGCGCAACCACGCAATATCATCACCCAACGTCTCGACCGTCCAGCCAGGAATCGAAGGCTCCATCATGGCGAGATTGGTCTTGCCGCAGGCACTTGGGAATGCCGCGCTGACATAATAACTCTTTTTCTCTGGCGAGGTGAGCTTGAGAATCAACATATGCTCTGCCATCCACCCTTCCTGCTTAGCCAAGTAGGAGGCAATACGTAAAGCCAGACACTTCTTACCCAGTAGCGCGTTGCCGCCATATCCCGAACCATATGACCAGATCGCACCATCTTCCGGGAAGTGCGCAATATACTTCTTCGCCATAGGCGCACAAGGCCACATCACATCTTTCTGGCCCTTACGCAACGGCGCACCAACCGAATGCAAACAAGGAATGAACTCGCCGTCGTCGCCGAGTTGTTTCAATACTTTAAGCCCAACGCGCGTCATGATCTGCATGTTGACAACAACGTACGGCGAATCCGTAATCTCAATACCAATCTTGGCAACTGGCGCACCCAGCGGGCCCATGGAAAAAGGAATTACGTACATCGTACGCCCTTTCATGCAGCCTTTGTAAAGCTTGCGCATGGTAACCTTCAACCCATCAGGATCAATCCAGTTGTTGTTCGGACCCGCAGCCTCTTTCGTCTTTGCAGCAATATAAGTGCGATCTTCAACTCGCGCCACATCCGACCAATGCGAACGAACCAAATAGCACCCGGGGCGCTTCTTAGGGTTCAACTTGACAAAGGATCCGCTGGCCACCATCATCTCGCAGATCTCATTATACTGCTTCTTCGTCCCGTCACACCAAACAACCTGCTTCGGCTGACACAAGGCCTTGATCTCTTTGATCCAAGCAATCAGGCGTGCATGATTGGTGGGGAGCTTTTTTGCTGCCGTCCGGGTCTTTGCCGGCTTTTTCGTTGTAACACAATCGCATTTCGCAATTTTTTTACAGGCCATGAGGTCATCTCCATGCTTATCAGTTTGTCGCTTTTACAGTCACTCCATGCTCCGGGCATGAAACCTGCGAAAGTTGGCGCTAAAGTATAATGTTTTTTTAGGGGGTCTGCAAGTAAAAGCATTCTTCACCTGTTTTTTCGGGCGCAAGGACAATTTTTTTTGTAGTGTTCGAGGAAGACAGTGTCTGTAATCAGCTAAAGCAAAGCGCACACACCATCTAAAAATCGACGCTATACCCACGATGAATCCTTTCTGCTGAATCTCTTGTCCTATCCCCTTGTTTTTCGTTACACTGGACTGGTATTCAGGAATGACACTATGTTGCGTTGTTGCTTAGCATTATTTTTTCTCTGCATGAGGTCGGTAACCGTGTGCGCCGAACCTGTTTCTGAGTTATTGCCTGCAACAACACCGGCCGGATATCTTGCTAGACTGCTGTTGAACGAAACGCCCTTCCCCGGTGAGAGGGGCTATGTCAGCGAAGAAGACTCGTGCAAAACATTCCGAGCCCTCATTCTCGTGATCAACGCAAGAATCCATCGCGTTCCTTCTGGGTACTCTCGTCAAGAACTGACAGCGACGTTATCCACTGAAGTGGTTGATATCATCACTGCCGGAGGCCAACGTGGACAGATGGACGGATTCTTTCGCGACGAAAAAGGCGGTCTTTCCATGGCCCCCCGCGT
>CAZSUM010000035.1:0-5284 GCA_964610015.1 uncultured Lentisphaeraceae bacterium | reverse complement strand
GGACGACGTGCGCGAGGGCGTTGCCATCATGCACAAGGAGAACGTGGACGTTTCGCACGCCTGATCTGCTATGCGCAATCTCTCGCCACCAGCTATCTTGATGAAGGTAACGTGCCAAAACCAGACCCCTACGCTGCCATCACCTACATTCCGCCACAGCCGGTTACCGGCTCTGCCTATGCCTGGATGACCGATCAGGAGTACTATCATCCTGGTGGTGATTTTATTCGCATTCCCAATCAGCTCCGCGGCCGCTTGGGTGGCAATCGCTTTTACACACTCAGAAAACGGGCTCCCTCCCTGAAACAAAAATCAGGTGCCAGCTCACCACTCATCTCCCTCCCTAAATAAGGTTCCAATCCATGAGTTTCTCTCGCCTCAATCTGCATCTTTCTCACCTCCTGTCTCTTACCCTTATCCTGCTGATCTGCGGATGTCGCCTTCCTCAGAGCAAAAAAGACTTTTTTCTCTTCTCACCGCTTGTCTCTGCACAACATGAGACGCAGACTGCGGCTACGCTGTTTGCCGAGTTGGGCAATGAAGAAGCCTTTATACAATTAACCCGTTACCTCTATCGCTGGTATCTTGATGAAGGGGATTTTAAGCGTAGTCATCAGCCAATTAAACATCAACTCTGGTTGCGTGAAGTCAAAGTTGTTGCTGACCCAGAGGATAAAAGTCGTTTCCTCGAGGTTTATTTTCCTGTTATCGGCGTGCTGATTACGTTGAAAAAAACAGACTATCAGATTCCGGAACTCAAAATGACAGTCAAGAGTGAGGGGTACCGGATTACGCAGCTCTGCCGAGAAACCTGCAAGCAGCAAATCAATCAGCAGGATTATGCGGTGATGGACGTTAACATCGAAGCCCTCTATGAACGACTCTTCGAAACACGTCATGACCGAAACTATCCAAACACCGCCTTGTGTGCCCATCTCAAGAAAGCGGCGGTCGATCAGATTAACGCGCTTGAGCCGATCCCGGCTCTTATCAACGTTGATCAACAAACACCCAACACGTTTTTTATTGCACCCATCCAGAATATTGCCAATGAAGTCTGGGTTTTCTGGGAAGAGGGAAAATTACTCTTCCGCTTTACGTCAGATATCGACATGAGCAAACCAGAGCTATTGCAGAGCGACAACATCCGTGTTCAGATCTACAATGCCCTAGAACAAACCATTGTTTCGCATGAAGAGCGCCCTTGCGATAACCGTTTCAGCACCCGTGATCAAATCGGACGCGCACTCTATAACTGCGTGATTCTCGGGCAGAAGTTGACAGCTCAAGATAAACAACCGTAATGAGACCTGACATGCCCACTCGCGAAAAAAAGGTACGAGATGTTTGGACTAGTCAAATCGGTGCAGTCCTCGCCGCTGCCGGCTGCGCTGTAGGACTCGGCAACTTCCTTCGTTTTCCAGGAGTCGCTGCACGCAATGGCGGTGGTGCCTTTATGATCCCCTACTTTGTTGCCTTCATTTTTCTCGCTCTACCACTCTGCTGGATGGAGTGGAGTATGGGCCGATATGGAGGTGGATTTGGTCATGGTAGCGCTCCTGGGGTTTTTGATGCGGTCGGTGGACGCCGTCATCCATGGCTTAAATACCTAGGCGTCTTGGGAATCACAGGTGCACTCGGAATTTTTTTCTACTATGTGTTCATCGAATCTTGGACACTCGCCTATAGCGTCTTTGCCCTGACAGGCCACTACAAAGCAGCGGGAACACCAACAGACATGGCCGCTTTCCTCGGTAGCTACCTCAGCGGGAACGGCCTTTTCTTCACGAGTCGTTGGCCAGCCTACGGCTTCTTTATTGTTACCTTCGGCTGTAACTTCTATGTAATCTACCATGGTGTCAGTGGGGGCATTGAACGCTTTTGCAAAATCGCCATGCCGCTACTCTTCGTTACAGCGATTGCGCTGATGATTCGCGTTTTCACGCTTGGCGCACCTGTTCATCCACAATGGAATCTCAATCAGGCACTCGGCTTCCTCTGGAATCCGAACTTCAGTGCACTGCGTAGCGGAAAGGTCTGGCTCGAAGCCGCAGGTCAGGTCTTCTTCTCGACATCGGTTGGCATTGGTGTTTTGCTTACCTATGCGACCTATCTCAAATCACGTGACGATGCGCTCCTAAGTGCCACCAGTGCAGCCTTTCTTAACGAGTTCGCCGAAATCGTGCTCGGTGCATCGATTGTCATTCCCGCTGCTTTTCTTTTTTTTGGTCCCACGGGTACTGTCGAGGCCGTTGAAGGAGGAACGTTTGGACTTGCGTTTCGCACCATGCCCTTAATCTTCAACCACATGACTGGCGGTGCGTGGGTTGGCTTTGCCTGGTTCTTGTTGCTGTTTATCGCAGGCTGCACCAGTTCAGTCTCCATTCTCCAACCCGCTGTTGCCTTTCTGGAAGAAGAGTTCGGGTTTAACCGTAAACGCTGTATCACCATCATTAGTCTAGTCTCGTTTGCGGCAGCTCATCTGGCTATCTTTGGTAACGGGGTCTTGGACGAAATGGACTTTTGGTTCAGCTCGTTTGGGTTGCCTATGTTCGGGTTAATCGAAGCCTGCGTTTTTCTCTTCTTCTTTGGTCCGGCACGCGGCTGGAGGGCCTTACACTCAGGGTCTGTCTTGCGTCTACCCCTCTTCTTCAAATTTATCATGACCTTTATCACGCCAGCCTTTCTCTTCACGATCATACTCGGTTGGCTGGTAACAGACGGTTGGCAAACGATACTCATGAAAAAGAAAGTCGCCAGCCAGCTTGTGCCGCTCTATACACCCGAACAAATCCCTTGGGTCATCGCAACCCGACTCCTCTATCTAGGATTGATCGCCGGAACCTGTCTGCTGATTCGCCGCGCGTGGACCCAGCGCGAGCGTGTGTTGCGTACGTCAGATAGTCATCATGAGACTCAATAAAAAAAGGATGGTGCGGTGAGCACACCACACCATCCTTTTTATCGGAATCGAAAAAGCCAAACTTACCCGTTTAGCGTCCATCCCTCTCGATAGGGACGTTTCAACAAAGCATCCGCCTCAGGGCAGTCAGTTACGCGACCCGCTTTGCCATCATAACTAATCTTACGTCCCACGCGATAGGCGATCAACCCCAACTGCATCTGCTCAATCATGTTGGAGCTGTACCCAAAATCACAGGCGGTTTTCATATTGCCGCCCTTGCACGCGTCAATCCACTGCTTCTGGAAGTGGCCGACTTTCGGTAGCAACGCTTCTTTTGCACGCGGCTTGTAATAGGTCAGACTGCCATCTTTACCAAGGGGAATCAACACCCGCGAAGTAAAGTCCGCTACGAGAATGCCCTCACTTCCTTTGAACATTGCGCCATGTCCAATTTTATTGATATCGACATACGAACTGGGGGGATTGGGCATCGCCCCTCCTTGATACCAAGACACACGAATCGGCGGACGCCAATCGTTAGCCGGATGATCAAAATGCATCTGCGCTTCGACAGGGGTCACATCAGGATTAAAGGCCTCACCCTTCGCTTCAATCGACGTCGGCAGCGTACAATCCACTGCATTCCAGAGAATGTCCATGGTATGACTGCCCATATCCCCAATCTGGCCGCTACCAAAATCCCAATACATGTTCCATTTCAAACAGTTTGCACCAGGCCCACCCGCGAAATACTCGGGATTGTAGGGGTGGTTCGTTTTAACCGGACCCAACCACAAATCATAGTGCAATCCGTCCGGCGGATTACCCGCCGCAGGCAGATAACCAGGCTTGGGGATTTTCCGATTTCCCCAAGCATATGCTGCCTTCAACTCACCAATCGCACCGTCCCGGATCAATTCACGCACACGATTGAAGTTTTCGTGTGCGTGACGCTGCATACCCACCTGTGTCGCGATCTTGTTGTTTTTTGACTCCCAAGTGGCACGCACCACACGCGCCTCCTCGACACTGTTGGCCAGCGGCTTCTCAAGATAGACGTGCTTGTCACGGTTCAATGCCCAGTTTGCAACAAACGCATGGGTAAAATCGGTTGTACAGATAACCACGGCATCGATATCTTTCTGATCAAGACATTTCCGCCAGTCAGAGTAGGTTTTGGCTTTTGGGAAACGTTTGACCGCATCGGTCAGGTTACGATCCCAACAATCGCACAACGCAACCACATTCTCATTCGCAATAGAATCAAAGTGGGCGAGACCACGCCCCCAAGTACCGATCAGAGCAATGTTCAGTTTGTTGCTTGCGGCAGTTGCGCCACGCAATCCTCCTGGCAGAATCATCAACCCCGCACCCGTTGTCACTGCGGATTTAAGAAAAGCCCTTCGCTTCATTCTGATCTCCCCTATCTCCCTTTATCAGAGGGTTAGTCCGATTGCTTTAAATGAGCACCTATGATTTTTTGCTAACATATAATCATAGCTCGTGTTCATGCTAACAACCTTCCGCGTTCTGTTGCAAGCGCAAACCTGAAAACGCTCGTCAGAAAATAAAAACGAAACGCTCTCACCACATGACGTGCGCGTCGATCAGGATACGAAAGCACACGCCAAGGCCTGCCACTGGGCGTTGGTGAGATCCTCTGCTCGAGCGAAGGGATCAACGCCCGCCGTTGCGAAGCGAAGGGCTAAGTCGGCTTCCTCCCGACCGATCGGCTCAGGCGCCTTGCGTAGCAAGGCCCCGAGCTGTTTGCGTCGGTGCATAAAGGCATACCGTGTAAGATCGAAAAACCAGCTTCTCGCGGACGGCGTAAGATCACACCCCTTCCGCTCCAGCCGTACAAGCGTCGACCCGACCGCTGGCCGCGGCCAGAAACAAGACGCTTTGACGGTACGTACCAGCGTCACCACGTAATCGAGCTGCAACCAGACACCCGTTTGGCCACGCGCCGCAACCCCCGGCGGTGCGGCAAATCGCTCGGCAACCTCTGTTTGCACCAACACAACGAAAATCTGGGGTGCCAACCGATGCAACGCAAGATCAATTAAAATTCGTGTGCCAACCGAATAGGGTAAGTTTGAAACACAGGCATCAATCCCCTCTGCCAAAAGGGCATCCCAAGAGACCTCCAACGCATCGGCAGTCACAACACGCAAATTGGGCGGGTCGCCCAGCGCATGGGCCAACCGTGCAGCCAGACGCGTGTCTTTTTCAATTGCCGTAACCTGCGCCGCACGTGCGAGGAGTCCCTCGGTTAGCACCCCAAGCCCGGGTCCCACCTCTAAGACCCGCATACCCGGACACACGCCAGCGGCATCAAGCGTGGCATCGAGAATGTTGCGGTCGATCAGGGAATTCTGC
>CAZSUM010000034.1:3714-15266 GCA_964610015.1 uncultured Lentisphaeraceae bacterium | reverse complement strand
GGATATTTTCGTTTAACAGACATGCCGATGGAGAACATAGTCCAGCAAGATATTTTGTCGTATCTAGACAATCTGCCCCTGTTACTGAATCCCCCCCAGACGGAGCATGTCATCTCAGGGGTGATTGCTTTTCGTAATAGTCCTTTTTTTATTGCAGTCACACCCATTCGGCAGAGCAACGGAGATCTCACCGGATTCTTGATGGCAGGGTCGCGGTTCACAACCCCGACCATACTCTCGCGTATCAATCAGGTGACTCACGGTATGCAGGTAAGGGTAGTCGACAGACCCCAAAAGACATTCAAAAAGAACCAGACATCTTCCATTCAAGAGAATGATAAACTAGCGCCAATTTTTAATAGTGCGATGAACTACAGCGCTGGTGGTATGTGGCACTTTGGAGAGAATGCCTTTGAGGCTGTAATTCCGTTACAAGATATCTTGGGACGTCAGGTCACCACTATTTCGATTCAACTGCCGCAAAGTTTTTCATCGCTGGCCCAGATTGCATTAGGCTGGCTAACCTTTTTTGTAGCATCTGTTGGCATTGTGTTCATTATCCCGGTATTCTGGTTTCAAGGTCGCATTATTCTCAATCCCTTGGCCCGCATGTCAGAGCAAATTCGACGGATAAGCAACAGCAACTTCGACAACACTTGCCAGAAAATAACTTGGACCCATAACGACGAATTCGGCATGTTAGCGAAGAGCGTCAATCACATGCTAGATACCCTAGTGCTTAAAAAACAACAGGTGGGGCTGATTGAGCAACGTCAGCGTGCACTTATTGCTGGCATGCCAGATGGGCTCTGTGTTTTTGATGCGGATGGATGCTTGGTGGCCGTTCACAAACAACCCGACTATGCATATCCGATTCCGGGATTGGTTGCAGGACATCAACTCAAGTCTACAGCCTTTCAAGAGCGCGATTGTGTCGCACTCCGGCAAGCGATCAGCTCCTCATTAGAGAGTGGCAAGGTTCAGGTCGTGCAACTCAACTGTCATAGTACAGCACACGGACAGCGCCAATTCGAAACACGCGTTTGTCGCATGGAGTCAAGTCTCGCGCTTGTGATTTTCCGCGATATAACCGCCGAACTGAATGAGCGTGAGGCGCGTTTGCAAATGGAAGAACGGCTAGTCAAGATTCAGAAAATGGAGAGTCTTGGAAATCTGGCGGCTGGTATTGCGCACGATTTCAACAACATCCTTTCGATCATCCAAAATACAGTGGATGTGGCTTGGGAAAAACCAAATCGCGAAACACAGGAAGCCATCGACACTATCAGCCAAGCAACAGGCAAAGGAGCCCATCTTACCCGTGAACTCATGACTTATGCGGGTCAGACACGGATTTCCTTCAAGCATGAAGATCCCAACAAACTGATTATGGATCTTGACAAACTGATGGGCGGAGTTGTGGCTGCGAATGTCTCAATCGAATTAAAATTAACCCCAGATCTGCCTCAAGTAAACACAGATCCGCAACAATTTTGGAAGGTTTTAATCAATCTTCTAAAGAACGCATCCGAGTCCATGAACGGCGCGCGCGGACACATTTGTATCAGCACCTATAGTATGGCTTTGACCGAAACAAACTTGAGTGCCTTCTTCAGTACTCAGAGTCTGACCCCCGGAGAGGGTGTCATTTTCCAGATTGACGATACGGGTTCAGGCATCCCAAATGAGATGATCAGTCACTTGTTCGAACCCTTCTTCTCAACCAAGTCGGTTGGACGGGGGCTGGGTCTCGCAACGGTCTTCGCAATTGTTGATGCACACAGCGGCGGCGTTTCCATTACATCAGAAATGGGTAAGGGCAGTACTTTTAAAGTTTGGTTACCTACAATAACCAGTAAAGAGCAAAAAATGATCCCCAACCCTCTCGAAGCGGCACATACAAAAACGCAAACAGTCGTTGTCGATCAGTCCACGCAAGAGGTTACAAGGGAGGAGGCTCCAGAAAAAAGGACTCCCTGCGTTCTGCTGATCGATGATGATAAAGCGATTCTGATGAGTACCGCTCTAGCATTGCGCTCGCTTAATGTGGAAATTCTGACCGCTTCCAACAAGCATGAAGCGCTGACCATCTTCCGGAAACACGCAGAAACCATCTCTCTGGTGTTACTTGATGCGCACATTGGTCATTTGGACAACGTGCGACTGCTCGCCACGCTTCGACTCAGAAATCCAAATGTCCCGATCGTTGTAATATCGGGATACAACGAGAAGCGAATTAGAGAAATGTTCGATTCGGACTATTACGAGGAATTCTTGGGAAAACCCTACACTCGTGACGAGTTAAAAGCCATTCTGGACCGCTACACCACGGTTTAATCGTCATAAATTAAGATGCACCCTCACGGGGTGCAACAAGCTTGGAGATTGCCTGCTGCAACATTTGCGGGTGAGCTAGAAAGAAGTGACAGGGATATCCAACGCGTGCCACAACCTCATGTTGCAGTTCGGCATTGATTGGATTGAGAAGGGCTACGAGGACCTCTTCCCCTAGACGAGCAAACGGCACAACACCCTTTACCTGAATGAACACAGCAGGCAATAAACGCACGGCCACCGGCTGTGGCTCAAAAAGGTCCAGCGGCAATGGAGGCACGTCACTCACCCGATACATAGCTTCCATGACACGCTCAGTCATCTCCGGATGCTGCTCATCTAGCAACGCAAGAGCTGAAATCAGAATCGGCGTATCAGTCACAGGTCGCTCTGTCAGAACATGTAACACATCCATGCACATTTCCTTTGGCAAGTAGTCGTTTTCCTTCCAGAACCAGACTAAGTCCATCTCAGCCGCTGATGCAGAACGAGACAGCGCGTGAACACCAACACCGGTATCCTTTATAAGAGGAACGACACCGCTACTGTCACCCGCTTCGCTAAACGAACTCTTTTCCACAGAGCCGACCATACCGGCAACCTCGCGACGGAACTCACTCTTAAGAATCTGACCCTGTACACACTCGGTCACACGAGCAACTGCATCTTTGGCCTCCGGATAGTCGGTAAAATCACTTAGATAGCCAGCAATCACCTGTGCATTGTCATAATCTTTTTCACGCAACAACGTATCTGCTAAACGAATCAGACAATCGCGCCGCTTATTCACTTGGCCGCTCTGTTCGTACGCCACAACCAGAAATTCCAGACTTGTCCGGTCGCCCGGCATAGACTGTAACATCTGCTCAAAAAAACCGATTGCCTCTTCTAACTTCTGCTCTTTTTCAGCCATGGATTATCTGCTCCTCACTATATATGTAGAAAAGCAGGAACTATGCCAAAAATATCCTTCCTTCGTTTTAAATACGACCCAGTAACAAAGGGCCCGAGATCTCACGATTATTTTAATTACCTGTCCCTTTATTATGAAATTGGTTTTTGTTGCCTTCTCTACGCACATTGTTCAATAATGGCATTGTTTCTGCTTAATTATCTTATCATCGTTTGCCGAATTCCCCCTGTCATGGTAATCGGTACAAAAGCTGAACGCCTTACAAGAGAACCTCATGCTGCAACAGACCCATTATCCGAGCTTTCAGAGCGCATTACTCAAGCGTGGTGTGCTAACAGAAGAACAATTGCAGAATGCCTTAAACGAGGCAGGCAAGTTGCCGCTAGAGCGTTATCTTGTGCAAGGTGGAGTGGTGCCGCCGGCTGTGTTTATATTAACAGTCGCAGCCTATTTCAATATGACACCCGTCACCCTGCCGCCCTCGTTGATTCTACAGGAAGAGTTGTTAGATATTGCTTCACCCAAGCTTTGGGCCCGACTCAAGGCAGCCCCTTTGATGCGTCTGGGCAATCTATTAACTGTCGCGTTTGGGGATCCCTTTGACCTGCTGGCACAAGAAGAACTTTCCCGTTTGACTCAGCTTGAGATCGTACCACTGGTGGCTGTTGAACGCGAAGTGACAGATGCGCTGAATCGCATTCAGAACCAGAAAGATGCCGAAAACCCCGGGCTGGCCATGGAGAACATCATGAAGGCCCCGGATGCCGACATTGAGTTTTCCAGTGAACCACAGAAGCAGGAAGAGAGCATTGACCGAACGTTAGAGACTGCCGAGGAAGCGCCGGTGATCCGCATGGTGAATATGATGCTGGTCGAAGCGTTACGGACAGGTGCCAGTGACATTCATTTTGAAGCCATGGAGCGAAGTTCTCGGTTACGTTATCGAATTGACGGTGCCTTGATTGAGCGCCCCAGCCCACCCAAGTCGCTGCACAACGCGATTGTTTCACGTATCAAGATTATGTCGGATCTTGATATTGCCGAGCGTCGTCATCCACAGGACGGACGTTTCAAGGTCAAAGCCCTCAAAAAAGAGGTTGATATCCGTGTAAGCATCCTGCCAACCATCCATGGCGAGAAGGTGGTTATGCGAACCTTGGATAAAACCAATTTAGCCCCCAGTCTAGCAGCGCTTGGGCTTGATGAGTTCGCCTACAAAGCCATGCGGTATGCGATTGATCAGCCACATGGCATCATTTTGGTTACAGGCCCGACCGGTTCGGGTAAAACCACAACATTATACTCTTGCCTACAGGATCTCAATCAGCCGGATGTGAATATCGTAACCGCCGAAGATCCGGTTGAATACCAGTTGCCAGGCGTCAACCAAGTGCATGTCAACCAGCAAACGGGTCTCAGCTTTGCCTCTGTGTTGCGGTCTGTTCTACGTCAGGATCCAGATATTGTACTGGTTGGTGAAATTCGTGATGGTGAAACTGCAGACATTGCGGTCAAAGCTGCCTTGACTGGCCATCTGGTGCTCAGTACCCTACACACCAATGACGCATCCGGCGTGATCGCCCGTCTTATTGACATGGGGGTTCCCCCGTTTTTGATTTCGTCATCGTTGATTCTGGCACAAGCCCAGCGTCTATATCGTAAGCTGTGTCCACTCTGCAAGAAACCTTGTGAAATCAACCCCTCTGTTCTTGAAGCCAACCATATTATCCCAAACTTTTTCGATGGGGCTACCCTCTTTGAACCCAATGGGTGCACTAAATGCAATGGGACGGGGTACAAAGGCCGGGGCGCTGTCATGGAAGTTTTGAGTATTACCGATGCGGTTCGCGCGGCGATTGGCCAAGGAGCCGACTCGAGTACATTGCGTACTTTGGCCATTCAGGAGGGCATGGTGACGCTAAAAGAAGCCGGGCTGATGAAAGTTAAAAATGGGGCCACATCGCTACACGCCGCACTGGAAGTCATTGGTGGCGAATAGCTAACAGGCCAACAGGATTGCAAACCAACAGGAGTTGAAGATGCCCGAAGTCAAGCCGAGAGTCCGTGAAATACGCATCAGTGGTCTTGGGCAGATCAAAAAAAAGGAGCTGATTCCCTTTACACGCCAGACATCCAGCATGCTGAATGCGGGCATGTCAATACTCGCGGCCATCGCAACTTTGGAGGATCAATGCGCCCACCCGGGCTTCAAAGTCGTTTTGCATCATTTACGCGAAAGTATTGAAAGTGGCGCCCCCGTCTCTGATGGACTGCGCTGTTTCCCAAAGATTTTTGATGACATGTACGTTAATATGGTCAATGCAGGTGAGAAAAGCGGTCAGTTTGCGCCCGTGTTGAAACGACTCGCGGTTATGCTGGATTCCTCTGCGCGTTTGGTACGTAAAGTCAAATCCGCCATGACTTATCCGCTTGTCATTATGTCGTTGGCCATGTTGATCGCTGGTGGCCTTGTGACTTTTGTTGTGCCGGTTTTTGCAGAGATGTTCTCTGGCTTCGGAGCCAAACTGCCGGGGCCCACCCAGTTCCTCGTCACGCTCAGTAACTTCATCCGTGGCAACTGGTTCTACCTGATCGGAGGGACCGTCCTCTTTGTTTTTATCTTCCGTAAATGGCTCGCTACGCCACAGGGGCGCTACACCTTTGATAAGTATATGTTGCGGCTACCGATTTTCGGGGTACTCACACAAAAGGTAGCGGTTGCACGCTTTTGTCGACTCTTTGCCCAAATGTTAGCCAGCGGTGTACCGATTCTTGACGCCATGCATATTGTCGCCCTTTCGATGGGGAACAAAGTCATTGAACGTTCGATCCTCTCATCACGGGCTGGCATTGAACAAGGCAACACCCTCAGCTCTTCACTCGAAGGGAAACCGAGTCTGCCGTTACTCATGGTTCGCATGATCGCTGCAGGTGAAAAGAGTGGCCGCATCGACGAAATGCTTGAAAGTATCGCCGATACCTACGACGACGAGGTCGAAACCATGCTCGCCACGCTTACCTCTTTGATGGAGCCTTTTCTCATGGTCTTTCTCGGGGTGGTTATTGGTGGTATCGCAATTGCCATGTTCCTTCCCATCTTCATGCTGGGGTCTGTCGTCAGTGGTGGTTGAGGACGAAACAACGAAAAGCGTGCAAAAAACACCTCTTGTGTTTTTGCACGCTTTTTCGTACATTTACTTTGTGTTCAAGCTTAATTGAAGTGAATGTATTGTATGGCTAAAATCCTCATTGTTGATGACGAAGCACGTATCCTTATGCTCTTGCAAAGCCTCCTCAAGGCCAATGGCTATGAGGCGCTTACAGCAAAGGATGGCCATGAAGCACTCAATCTCGTCAAAAAAGAGCAATTTGACTTGGTCATTACAGATTTACGCATGACCCCAATGGATGGAATGACGCTCTTTCGAGAAATTAAAGCCCTCTATCCTGCTTTGCCTGTTATTTTGCTAACCGCCTATGCATCGGTTGAAACCGCGATTGAAGCGATGAAAAGCGGTGCCTTTGATTATTTGACCAAACCGTTCAAAGTCGATGAAATGCTGGCAACCATACGCCGTGCGGAAGAACTCTCAAAAAACCATTCCGCTACTGTCGCGACAGACCCCAATGCACCGTTGCGATACCAGTTTGAAAACCTGATTGCATCGAACAGCGCCATGGTTCAGGTTTGCGAAATGATTCAGCGTGTTGCTCCCACCGCCGCCACCGTGCTCATAAACGGCGAGAGTGGCACGGGGAAAGAGGTCATCGCTCGTACCATTCACAATACGAGTCTAAGGAAAAACAAACCTTGGGTAGCGATCAACTGTGCTGCGCTACCCGAGCCTCTGCTTGAGTCAGAGCTCTTCGGTCACGTCAAAGGCGCTTTTACGGGAGCCCATGTTGATAAAGAGGGCCTTTTTGAGACCGCCAGCACTGGAACGCTTTTTCTGGATGAGATTTCATCACTGCCTTTGATCCTTCAAGGTAAATTACTACGCGTGCTACAAGAAAAAGAAATTCGACGCGTAGGAGGCACAAAAAACATCTCCATTGATGTACGCGTTATTGCGGCTAGCAATACCAACCTCGAACAAATGGTGGTTCAGGGAACTTTTCGCGCAGATCTCTACTATCGGTTTGCTGTTATCACGCTGGACATCCCTCCGTTGCGTGAACGCCTTGAGGATATTCTGCCGCTCGCGCGCCACTTCATCCGAAACGAGGCGGCAAGCGCAAACGGCGTGCCGACACTCTCCAACGAGGCCGCAAACCTACTCATGGCCTATGCGTGGCCAGGAAATGTTCGCGAACTTGAAAACGCGATCAAACATGCGATTACCTTCCTACAGGATGATGTGATTACCCCGGAACTTTTACCCCCGCGTATTGTCAGCCGTGCCACTGAGGTTCGGACACAGCAAGACACTCAGCCAACGCTAGCGGGTAGCAACACGTCGCTCAAAGGGTTTCTCAAACTCAAAGAGAAAGAGTATCTTGAACAGATTCTCTCCACGACTAACGGCGACAAAGAGAAAGCCGCTCAAACCTTGCAGGTCAGCCTTGCGACACTTTACCGTAAATTGTCTGATGATGAAGTAGCCGCATCGGCAAAATGATCGTTGTTTTTTCGTTTTTGACAAATCTCTGTCACTTTTGAGAATTTTTTGGGTCCGCCGAGCAAAACAAAGTGTCTGTTTGGCGTTAGAAGAGAAGAAAAAGATTTTGATTGAAGTAATTACCGATTGGCACAGTGATTGCTTTAAAATCATGTCGCGAACCGACAAGAGGCCGGTTGCGAATGGAAAAGCGCAAAAGAGGAAAACAAATGAAAATGAATCGCAAAGGTTTCACACTGGTTGAAATCATGATTGTTGTCGCGATCATCGGCATCTTGGCCGCTATCGCAATCCCGAACTTCATCAAGTCGCGGAAAGAGTCACAGAAAAACGCCTGTATCGCAAACCTCAAACAGATTGAGGGCGCTGTTGAGCAGGCACGTCTGGCAGGCGTTGCAGCTCCAGCATCCAGTGATATTTTCGGCTCAGACGGTTACATCAAGGTTGCTCCAACATGTCCCTATGGTAAAGCGACGTATGCGATTCCGACCGGCGACACCCGCCCGGTTTGCCCGAACGTAGGTTCTTGTGCAGATCATGTGCTGCCCACAACCTAATCTGGTTCGCAGGCATAAAAAAAGGGATCCCTTGCTTGCTGAGGGGATCCATTTTTTGCAACAGCTTCCACACAGGTGTGTTGCGCTCAATTCCTGCGTGTTTATGAGCCCTTGCTTTGTTCTCAATCACTTGCCTTTTGCAAAAAGTGATCGCAACACATATTGACCTGTGGATTCGGCCATGCTTGCGCTAGGGGTGTTGATAGAACCAGTAGCCAAACGCGACATGGTCACCATACAGCGTGATCTCGGGGTCTTTTCGATTAATCAGCTCCGCGGGCACTGTCAGAACATTTTCGCAAAATACTGGCGCATCCACGAGCGGTTCCAGCGGCAGTTCAAATATCCCAGCATCAACATCGTCTACGCGGATACGTATTTTCAATGGGGACTGAAAGGTAAAGCTCTGCGATTTAACGCGCACCCCGATTCGGACCTTTGTCTCTGCGCGTAACGCGCTACGCACCACCATCCGTAGCGGTTTATGGGGCGTCAGCCCATGCAACGAGAAGCCATGCCATCCCACCACCACGCGGCCCACCTCATAGAGCGTATTGGAGCCCACACCGAACGGTTCATACTTGACCTTGTAGAAGCGACTTTCGCCATGATACCCGCATTGTTTTTCATCTTCAGCGTAGCCAATATCCAATTCATCCACCAACCGCCAGCCTCGAAGCTGCTTTTTTATTTCTTTTCCAACGGGTTGACTGGCGTATTCCAACGCATCCCAACACGCCGTGCGCATCTGGTGTTCATCTGCCCCCAAAACCGCCACCGAACCGCAGAGTGCTTCGACTGAAGAACCGTCAGAAGTTGCTTCAGACGAGGGAAACGACCAATAATCAAAGCGCAGTTCAGGATGATATTTAAGCCTTTCGATATTGGTAATCCCCTCTGGAGTCGCAAGATCTGGAGAATAGAGCCCAGAAAGATGAATATAACGCCGCCCCGGCAGGCCGTATGCTAGGTTACAAGCACTTCCGCCAATGCTGGCACCTGGCGGCAACGTGTTATGAGCCTCTTTCGCAAAGGTATAACAGGGTTCGCTCAGTACACAGGCTGAATAATACATAGAAAAGAGCCACAGCGCATTCAGAAGGTGAAAAGCCAACAAAAGCATGACCGGTAAACCGCGCAATGCTTTCTGTGGCAACCGCTGACCTAACCAAACCGCACCAACCGCCATGTAGACCAGCCAGAGGGGGAACAACCACGTCAAATAGCGATCCAAATTAGTATTCTGCCAGCCACTTGAGGCCACGACCGCGATGCCAATCGCACCCGCCGCCAGCCACCAGAGCTCCTTCCAGATCATGTAACGCCGGCGCTTCAGGAGAACCACCCCCAGCCAAGCGCAGAGAGCCCCCAACAACGGAACAAAGAAACTCTCACGAGGCAGAGCATCCGGCAACCCAAGGAAGAGCTCCCGCATAATCCGGATGCCGTCACTCAATGACAGGTGCAGAGCTGAGAGAAAATCATAATCTTTGAAATATCCCTTGTATTGAACCGATTGGAACTGGAACGTTCCGGTTAACCAAAAGTTAAAGACAAAAAGAGACGCCGCTGAAACAAGCCCTGCCCCCGCTGCCACCCATTCACTCCGCTGCAACCGTTCCTTAATAAACAGATACCGTAGACCCAATAGTATGGCCAGAAGCCCTGCAAGGAAGACCCCTTCGGGTCGGCACCATGGAGCGAGAACCAGCAGAAAAGTAAACCCAACCATCCGCTTGGTGACCAAACACATCAACAATCCAGAGCTAACCGCCATAAAAAGGCCCATGTCCGATTGTGACAAAGCCGTATAAACCGCCTGCCCATTGAGCGCAAGGAGAGCACAAGCCACCAGTCGAACGCGCGGGGCACGTACCAGCTCTTTAACAATAACCCCCCAATTGACCAGAAACAAAAGGTAAAAAAAAGCATTCAAAGCGAATCCTGCTGACAGAATCGCATCGCCATGCGCACCCATTTTATAGGTTGCAGCAAGTACAAAGGGGTAGAGATGTGACGTACTCCCGGTCGAGGGTTTCTCGCCAGGCGTATACACAAAGGGCTGCCCGAGAGCCACCTGACGTGCCGACTGACAGTACAACAATGTATCCGGCTGTGGCACGGCGACATGCGCAGTGTCCGTAGCCAAAGAACCAGCGACATAATACGCTGCAACCTGCAACAGCCCACACACGAGCATCAATTTAATGAGCTTATCCTGTTGAAGCAGTACCCTAAAATTCATTTCTTAAATTCAAATCCCTTCTTCCCTAACGATACGTATCACGAAGAATTTTCGAGTCCGGCGTATACGATTCTGGTAACCCCGAGATTCGGCTCATATAAGCGACAAGTTGATTGACACGCTCCACACTCTCCTCGGCCATTTGAAGCAGTTCGTGTTGCGACACATTCAAGGTGCCCGCACACTCTGCTTTAAGCATGCCAATCACACCTGTCGAGACTGTCAGCGGTTGCACGATCTCTTGATTGAGTTCAGCATAACGCTGCACAAGCTCGACACGAGTTAATTTGAGTCCGATACCCCGGCGTCGTGCGGCAGATTCGATACTCGCGATCGTCTGTTGATCATCATCGACCTGATCAGCCAATGCGGTGATGTGTTGCTTGGAATCATCGGTCATCACCTCCATCAGATGCTGAATTTGCGACATGACGTCCATGACAGCCTGATGCCGACTGTCCATGGTCTGGCCATCTTTCTGTTCCAAAAGTGTCGCCGTCTCACGAAGTAACTTCGCTAGAAAAACCGTCTGCTCTTTGCGTTTGGTCTCATCGGAATTTCTGCTTTCAGGTATCTGATTCTCTGCTTCTGATTCAAGCGCAGCCGAAAGGTCCAAAACACCAAATCCTCCGGCACTTGGACGCGCGCGCCTCAAAGGAGAATCCGGCACTGACGGAGCATGAGGTCCTACCCCTGAGAGCGTTTCAACCTCTTGCGCCTCTCCTGAGATACGCTGAAAGGCTACTGTTATCAGCTGAATATGCTTTAGCTCAGCACGTTTAAAGGCAGCATCAAAACCACCGGTCGCTTCAAGCGTAGGCGCCAGCGTACCGAGGAGCGTGATGCAGGTTAGAAACTCATCGATCAAAGCCGGTTCTTGAAAT
>CAZSUM010000034.1:0-3704 GCA_964610015.1 uncultured Lentisphaeraceae bacterium | reverse complement strand
AGACGATCTATCAGATTCTTCCCGATCGTACTATCGATCCCATCTGGCGATCCATTGACAAGCAATTGTCGCTCATTGAGCACGATCTCCACAGTCCCATAGGTTTTAACCGTCTCTTCCAATTCTGCAAATACACTTCGTGCTGCGTTCTGAGTGACCTTGTGTGTCGGTCCATATATGCTGGACTGACTAATCAGCAATCCAAGCGCTCTGATCAGCAACACCGCATCTTTTTCCGGTATTTTCGTATAAGCCATTCATCATCTCCTCAAACAAAGGCATGCTCCTCAGCTAACAGAGTCCCGTCGTCAGACAACTTCTTTTTTAACCAGCAGGGAAATCATCAAGCACACGCGCGCCTCTTCGGTCCATGTCTAAGACGCTTATTTAGACACGCCTCGATGGCATTCGCTCCTCGTCGATGCGCAACATGCCTTTCGAATCTTCCTGTCCAGGCAGATAGGGTTCTGAGGCGTAGAGTCGTTTGGCATTCATCTTCTGCAAAAGTTCGCGCAACTGAATCACCGCTTCATAACAGAGGTTAATAATATCTTGGCGGGACTGCTCATCCTTCACTCCCCCCATTTTTAGAATTTCGATACTGGTCAACAGCACCGTCGCGGGCTGTCCTAGCGAGTGACAGACCCCTGCTAAGCTCTCCATCATCACTCGATTGCGCTCCACCTGACTCTCGGCAATTTCAGCTCGACGTCGCTCAACCGTATCACGCAGAGAGAGCACCATGCCGCGCAACTCGTCGTCATCATTGATGTCCGGTACTGCCGCCACCTGTAGCCAACGCGACTGTTCATTCACCAGCAAACGCTGTTCTCCTAACCACCTCATCTGCTGGCGGATATTTGTAAACATCGGCGTAATAACACTGTCCACGTCAAACCAAGTCTTTAAAGGGTGACCCAATACAGCGGACTCATCACCTTCAGCCAATAATTGCAGCATCATCCGATTCGCATAGACAACCATGCCCTCCATATCAACAATTCCAATACCAGAATCGGTGTTATCCATAGCATGATAGGCGGACAGCAGTTTTTGTTCGGCTTGCCAACGCGATTGAATATCGCGAATCAGATAACAAACCGGTTCTGGTGCTCCCAACCCATTTCCCATGGCCACAATTTCAACTGCAATAAAACTGCCTCCCTTTCGCACCGCAAAGGCCTGTATCCGCATATACCGACTATCCGAGATCGCAGCCAGTATTTCCTCTAGCAGGGGCACAGTCACCCCAGCCACCAGCACACTCAGCGGCACCCCCGATAATCCGGTATCGGTATACTGAAAAAACGCCGTTGCCCGTGCGTTAGCCTCAAGTACCGTTCCTCGTCGATCAGCGAGTAAAATCGCGTCATAGGCATTCTCAAACAGGAATCGATAATCCAGCTTCCCAAAATAATCCGGTCGAATATTCACACCCAACTTGCTCGTGACAGGAGGAACTCCATAGCCCAAGGAGCGGATGTCGATCTTGATTGTCTGTGCTTTATCGTTTGTACTCATAAGTTGTTCTTTATTTGATAGCACAAATCGTACCTTAACAGCTAAGCGTAAGCGAGTCATTCTCACGACCTTTTTTTCTCCAAAATGCAAAGGCGCTTTGCAAAAACGAGAACCGCATAAGCACTTTCTCTCAATCTTCATCCTGTAAATCAGCGTTCACCACCTTGTCGCGCTTATTTAAGAGAATCAAATTGACGAAACACACCATTATACATTGGAAATGGCATCTTTTTTGCTATATCATATTGTCTATATGGCTCCTGAATTATCCCATACAAATTTTCCGCGTCCATCCAAGCCCATTACAGATATCGTTGGGCTTGAGTTAGGCGTCGCGCATAGTGAGGGCGTCCCCGCTGTACGGCTGACTAAGCGTGCAGAGGGTAATATCGAATTAGTCAGCGCGGGATTCCTCAAGCTTTCAGGAGCGCAGATTCCTGAAGTGCCAGATCCAGAAAAGACCCCTCCCGTCTGGTTTCTACCCAAAGCGTTCCAAGCGCCCTACGCTGCGCTAACGGTCAGTTCACCCCAAGGGTTTCTTCGCCATGCATCAGGCCTAGGCGATGAGATAGACAAAAAGCAACTCTCTTTTCGAACGGTCAAGCGTATCTCGGCTACAGATTTACCGCCACTCGTGGCAGGATTGCCAGAGTTTCAAGCAGCCTGGGTTGCACGCCTTTTACCCGAAGGGCACCACCCCACTGCGCGTTCTATCCAATTCACACCCGTCGCCTCGCTCAATGCTTTATCTGCATCTCCGGCCTTCTCCGCTGTTTCAGGGACAGCCACAGCTCTTTTTGTTTTTCCAGAGTTTACGGCAGTCGCAGCCTTTCAGAATCGAGACCTTGTGCTTTACCGTGAGCACCCCGTAGGCTATTACCACCTGCGTAAAGCCATAGCGGAGCGCATGGGAATTGATATCGGGCTCATCGATGCTGTTCTGGATGACCACCTTATTGATCCAACACCGATTATAGAACCGATCCTTCGCCCTCTGTTTCGTCAGGTTGAAATTTCGACCGACTTCCTGTTGCGCCGCCGCAACTACAAACCCAATGACTTTTTTCTTTGCGGCCTACCGGCTGGCGCACGTTACTGGTCCGACATTTTTTCAACCATGATGGAGCACCCTCTCAACCCTGTCGCCCCGTTGGATGGCGTTTTGCGTATACCAAGGAAAAAATCTGCACTGCCTACCCTTTCAATTGCACAGCAGAACCTATTGATGGCAGCCTATGGCGCGGCCTATGCTGTTCTGGAGGATGTATGAGTAACCCCTTGCACTTAAATCTTTTAGAAGAGAGCGAGTATGTAAGCTCCAGCCCCATTCGTTTGCGCGTCATGATGCCCATGTTTGCGTTGTTAACCGCGCTGGGTACGGGAGTCTGGTGGAGTATTATCGCAATGCGAGTTCACGCTCTGGCCATCGAGATAAAAGAGACGGAGGGCATCATCGCGCAATTAAAACCCTCACATGACCGCGTGATGGCTCTACGTGCCGAGGAGAAAGAGATCGAGGGGAATCTCAAACAAATCAGCTTCTACCAAAATGCGAGAATCACCTTTGGTCAAACCCTTGAAAAGATTGCCGATCAAGCCCCAGCCAAACTTCAATTGACGGAACTGAACATCCCTCCCCCTCCCGAGGAATTGGCGGCACCTGATCCGAAGAAGCCATGGTTCGGCCCAACCAATACCGTGGAACTCGTCATGCTACGCCTTGCCGGACGGACCACCGGATCGAAGCAGGTTGAGGCCTTGCTCAAAACGTTCCAGACCTCCAGTTTCACCAACCTGATTCGTGCCTCGGAAATACCTAAAGGTGCCTATCGTCAAGATACAACCCACCGGGGATCTAATTTGGAGACTTTGCTTTTCGAGTTAACCTGCGATTGCACACCGAGGAGGTTTGAATGACCTTGGATGCCTCTACTCTTAAGAAAATCGCACCCTCCATGCGACGTTCTCTGGTCATCACTGCTACGGGCATACTCGCGGCGGGGGTGCTTATTTTCTTTGCTATTCTGCCAGCACGCACCCAAGTAGACACGATGACCAGTGAGCTTCAGACAATCAAGGGGGCACTGGTTACCATGCAACAGGATATCGCCAACACCACGGCGCAACAGCAGACAAACGCCACACGTGCCGCCGAACTCCAAGGACTCCTTGACCTAGGACTT
>CAZSUM010000033.1:0-15287 GCA_964610015.1 uncultured Lentisphaeraceae bacterium | reverse complement strand
CTGAAAACGTTTATCAAGTAAGTTAAGGAAAGGTATCATATTATGTCTACTCTACCTTGAGGGGCCAAACTGGAACCTCAAGTTTAAGGTCACAATCTGTGACCTCAAGAGCGAATTTAGACGGATCTCATGGTGGTCGGCGCTATCTTCCCTATGTCTTTGTCAACGATCTACTGCGCCAGGCGAAAAAGTCCATCGTCCTGATCGATAACTATATCGACGATACTGTTCTGGAACAGCTTTCCAAACGCCGGAAAAACGTCCGGGTTGTAATTTTGACCCGTAAAATCGGCAAAACCTTCGTGCAGGATTTGGAGAAGCACAACGCACAGTATCCGCCCGTCACTGTGCGTGAATTCGACCGCAGTCACGACCGCTTTCTGATTCTGGACGGAGAAACCGTCTATCATCTCGGAGCTTCCCTGAAAGATCTGGGCAAAAAATGGTTCGCCTTTTCCAAGCTCGACAAAACGGCGCTCTCTTTGATGGGGAAAGTCAGAGAGATTCTCGGCGAGGAGATTGAAACCGCATGACCCACCACGAAACACACGAACGACACGAAAAGGTGCCGGACTCTGCGGGCATCGAACCGTGGAAAGAAAAAATCCAACAACATTGGCCAAAGGAGAGCAGCGGTGAATAGGCAAACAAACTCATCACTCGGCAATCACCTGTCTGCGTGCGGGCACGCACAGGCAGATCAATCATCATTCGCCTGTCTGCCGACGAGGCAGGCCGTAGGCGCTGTGATCCGGAAGAGTCTGGAGGGGCTGGGTTATGGCGAGTGAATGGCCAATAGTCTCCCTCGGGCAGATATCAAATATAACATCCAGCAAACGTCTATTTCCAATGCTTGCCCAAGATTTATTTATATTTGGCTCCGATCTGACATCGCGAAAAGGGCGATTGATGAGGTTACTATCGGGAGCACTCAACAAGCGCTTACGATTGTCGCTTTAAAATCCTTAAAGTTAAAACTCCCCCCACTCCCCGAGCAAAAAGCGATTGCTCATATTCTGGGATCATTGGACGACAAGATTGAGTTGAACCGGCGGATGACGCAGGCGCTGTTTAAAAGCTGGTTCACTGATTTTGATCCAGTACTGGACAATGCGATCCACGCTGGTAATCCGATACCGGATGAGTTTGAAGCGCGCGCAGAAGTTCGACGTCAGGTACTGGCTCAAAATCAGAATGATGAATGCTCAATGATGAGTGATGAATTAAAAAACACTCATAATTCAGAATTTATAACTCAGCATTCGCATCATGCGCTCTTCCCCGATTCTTTCCAAACCTCGGAACTCGGCCCTATCCCAACGGGGTGGGAGGTGAAGCCTCTTGACAGAATTGCCGACTATAAGAATGGACTAGCCCTACAAAAATTTCGCCCCAAGGAAGATGAAGATCCTTTGCCTATTGTTAAGATCGCTCAGCTCAAGGCTGGCGAGGCCACCTGGGATGAGGTTGCGAGTCCGCAAATCTCTTTAGTTTGCGGAGATAAGGTCTCTTTGTTACGATACTACAGTTATGTTGAAAGGAAAACACGATGTCTATAACTGTAATGATGATCTTGGTCGGAGTTTTGGTGGTTCTATGCGTATGGGTTGTGGGCATTTACAACGGCTTGGTGACCCTACGTAATCGGTTCAAGAATGCGTTTGCACAGATTGATGTGCAGTTGAAACGTAGGTATGATCTGATCCCCAATCTGGTTGAAACAGCCAAAGGCTATCTGAAGCATGAACGCGAGACCTTAGAGGCTGTGGTCATGGCGCGTAATCAAGCCGTTGCTGCTGCTAAAGCTGCCGCGGTTGCGCCGGAAAATGGCTCGGCTGTTCGTGCGTTATCTGGAGCTGAAAATACATTGCGTGGTACACTGGATCGATTGATGATGGTGGTTGAGCAGTATCCAGATCTAAAGGCAAATCAGAACATGATGCAACTTCAAGAGGAGATTGCCTCTACTGAGAATCGCATTGCTTTTGCCCGTCAGGCGTACAATGACAATGTGATGAGCTACAATACAAAACGTGAACTCTTCCCCAATACGGTGATTGCCGGACTTTTTAACTTCAGCGCTGCTCAGTTGCTTGAGGTCGAAACAGCAGAACGACAGGCACCTCAAGTTCGCTTCTGATCCTGCGAGGAACAGGAACCATGAATTTCTTTGCCCGCCAAGAGTCGGCACGTCGCAAGACACGTCTATTGCTTTTTTACTATGTTCTGGCGCTTACCGGAATTGTGTGTGCGTGCTACTTGGCATCACGTGCAATTACATTTTTAGCCTTGGGGGGCGTTGAGGGAAGGATAAGCACGTCAGATATACCGCAGGCACTCCAAGGATTTAAGGTTTTTGCGTGGGATTCAGCGTGGATGTTGATCACGGTTGTGTCGAGTCTGTTAATCGTTGGCTCGGGTACGCTATGGCGTCGGCTTTCACTTGCTAAAGGTGGGCCTGCTATCGCGCTCTCGGCCGGTGGGCAGGAGATTCTTGCGGACACGTCTCAGCCTGACGAACGCCGTCTGATGAATGTGGTGGCTGAAATTGCCTTAGCTTCCGGTGTTCCGGTACCGCGTGTTTTTGTTCTTGAAAACGAATTGGGGATCAATGCGTTTGCAGCGGGATTCACATTGCATGATGCCGCCATTGCTGTCACGCGTGGGGCTTTGCAAAAGTTGAATCGTGATGAACTGCAAGGCGTGATCGCCCATGAGTTTAGTCACATACTGAATGGCGATATGCGGTTGAACAGTTGGTTGCTTGGCATCCTGTTTGGCATTCTGGTTACCTCAATTCTGGGACGTCTGCTGATGCAGTCCGTGCGTTTTGTCCGGGTTTCAAGCGGACGACGCAACAAAGGGGGAGGAGGCGTACTTTTGCTCATTCTCTCTGGTGCGGCGTTGTGGCTGATTGGGAGCATCGGTGTTTTATTTGCGCGTTTAATTCAAGCGTCCATTTCGCGTCAAAGAGAATATCTGGCAGATGCCTCTGCTGTTCAGTTTACACGGAATCCTGCTGGATTGTCGGGCGCACTCAAACGAATTGGTGCGGCCTCTCTGGGCAGTCAATTGCAGTGTGCAAACCGCATGGAGTTGTCACATTTACTCTTTTCATCTCCGTTAAGCAATGGATTCAATACACTGTTTGCTTCGCATCCGCCCTTGATTGATCGGATTCGTCATCTTGATCCTGTTTTTGATGGTGACTTTAAACCGTATGCCGTGTCTCAAGAATTGGAAAATCGTGTGGAGAGTACTCAGAGAAAAACGGCGTCATCGGGGAAAACAACGCTTGCCGATAGGATGCACATACCGATGAGTCAACCCGGTGCGGGTGATAAGCTAAATATTCAACTAGGGGGAATGGTTGCGACAGCAGCCATTTTGGATCAGATGACGCCTGAGTTACAGGGTGCGATAAATGATCCAAGTCAGGCGTTGATGGTGTTGTATGCGTTGTTGCTGAGTGATGATGATGATGTGCGGAGTCGGCAATATGAGTTATTGGACACTGGTGCAGATCGAATAGCCGCGTCAGCAGCTGAACACGGATATTCCTTGGTCTGCAAAATGGATTATGAAGCACGTCGGATGATTGCTGACCTTGTGCTGGTCACGTTACGTCAACAATCGGATGACGTACGTCAAACCTGCTTATCGCGAGTTCATGATTTAGCTTTGGCGGATGGTGAGATTTCTCTGTTTGAGTTTCTACTCGAACATCGTATCCGCCGAGTATTAGCGCCAAAGCAAGTCGTACACGCCGCTAGTCAAAGAACTTGTCCTCCCGCTCAGGTTAAAGATGATGTGGTTATCTTGTTGGGAGTGCTCGCGTATACGGGGCAACCTCAAGATGATATTCTTGCTAAGAAAGCCTGGGTGTTGGGTGCCAAACGGGCGACTTCTTTTGGTGTCGGACAAGCGCTACCTCCAGAACGTGCTGCATGCACGTTTGCTGGATTATATGAGTCACTCGTGAGATTAAATGACGTTATTCCACTTTTGAAGGGTGAACTGATTAGCGCGTGCGCAACCGTTATTCGTGCAGATGGAAAACTGAGCGGCGACGAAACTGAATTGCTTCGTGCAATCGCTGATTTGATTGAAATGCCGCTGCCACTCGGGTAAGTTTTATTTTGTTGCACGCAATGCACGGCACACATCTTGATGGCAAATATTTATTCTAACTCAAAAAAGCAACTGCTCAAGGCGGCGAGTACCGGACGGAGCCAATGACCAATTCTCATTCTGGCCAGCAATGAGTCGTGTTCCATTACGCCCCAGCACGTCGGCATCAACTTTAAGAACAGCGGCGTGTTGACCTTTTTTGAGTTTGGCATTCTCATCGGGTGTGGATACGCGACCTGAGAGAGGCACCCCACCTTCAGAGAATGCAAGTGTAATCCCATTTTTGATCTTTTTCGATCCATGCCAGAGCAAAGCATAGCGTTTGAAATAGTCCGGTAAATGATTGGTGCGAATAATCAGTTCAAACGCGATGGGCGTCTGCTTCAGCACGTCTCCATAGCTCATGTTAGCGTTAGACTGTCGGCATTTGAAAAAATCGAGCGGATTTGTTCCCAAAATATTCCATCCGTGGTACTGATCATGCGAGGGAGTCAGTTTTTTTCCGTTGTACCATTGCTCAAAGCGACTATTGAGAAGAACGCCGACTTCAAAGTGCAGGTGGGCACGGCTCATCGGAATCGCATAAGTTGCAGTATTTCCCATACGACCCAGTGTAGAGCCGGCAGAAACAACCTCTCCACGCGTTACATCAACTGAAGCTAAGTGGGCGTATAACGTGTAAACAGGGCCTATTGGATCGTCATGCTCAACCACCACATATTTACCATAGGTAGAATTTCCTGCGATCGCATTGATATAGGCGACTCGACCTGTGGCGACACACTGGATACTGTCGTTGGGGAGTCCATTGGCACTGTGTGAGACGGGTGCAATATCGATGCCTTCATGGAAAATGGCGCGAAGATGGCCGCCCCGATTACTGGTACGCGCCGACCCGTAAAGAGCTGATTCACGTTTGCCAGATGACGTTGGTTGGAACACATCCTCACGGGTTTCGTCCAGTAGATTGGTTTGCTCAGTTGGAAAGCTGAATTTTGACCAGATCGGTGGTGGTGGGGGGGGCTGTCGCTTTTCCGGTGTCGCTTGAGGTTCTTTTTTAACACGCGCTTCGCTGGGTTTATTATCTCTGTTACATCCCCATAGCATGACACAAGCGCTGATCACCAGCCAACTGAATCGAGTCGTATACCTCATCAAAATCCCCTGTTTCGCCCCGACTCCCACAAGTTGCCGTGACACCTAAATCATTGAAAAGTCATAGTATAAAGAGGGATGTTGCATCTCGCAAGGCTTCAATGAAAAACGTTGTTTTTTAAAGATCAAGCGTAGTCAGAATCCCCTTTCAAATTGTGGTTGAGATTTGACAAACCCGGTCTTGAGTTCTACACTTCTTTCACAGTGTAGGTTTAGTTATTTAATAGGGAGTTTTATGGCACTTAAAAGACGTCATTTTATGGGGTTAACAGCAGGTGTATTGGCAACGGCACCATCGATCAGTTTGGGACAGACACAGCGGATCTTTAAATTTGCACTGATCGGATGTGGTGGCCGTGGCAGTGGTGCGGCACACGATATTACCGCAGCCGCAGCTCGTCTTGGGCACAAAGCGGTGTTGGTCGCGGCAGCCGATTTCTTTCAGGAAAAGGCTACAGCCGTTTGTAAGGCGAACGGGTGTGATGAGAAATTTGCTTTCGGTGGTGCGCAAGCCTATCAGAAAGTCATGGAGAGTGATGCCGAGATTGTGCTTCTAGCGGCACCCCCCATTTTTCGTCCCATTCATGCTGAAGCTTGTGTCAAGGCTGGCAAACACATTTTTGCTGAAAAACCTGTTGCAACGGACCCAGCTGGATTGCGGCATTTTTTACAAGTGGTTGAATCGGCTAAGGCTGCCAAACTTTCAATTTTATCGGGAACTTGTCACCGACATAATAATCGTGCCTTGCGTATGATTGGTCCAGTTCGCAAGGGCGTGATTGGTGATATCCGTGGCGGTGTTGTCTATCGTTGTCATGGGGCCATGAGTTCTGCCAACTATTTGCGCAAGCGACGTCCTCAAGATACAAACGCATCCTATATGGCGAATAACTGGTATCACTTCCGCGAGATGTCGGCTGACCATCTGACAGAACAGGCGGTGCATGAAATCGATCTAGCAAATTGGTTCATTGGTCGTTTGCCTGAACGTGCAATGGGTATCGGTGCACGTCACCAGCGCTCGACAGGAAATACCTACGACTGTTTTGGGATTGATTATGACTATGGCAATGGATTGCATATCCATGCTGTTGCCCGTCAGATCAACGGGTGCTTTGATCGGTGTTGTACGGTTCTCAGTGGCACGACGGGGCAAGTTGATGTGCTGGGCAGTAAAATACTGCGTCCAGATGGCAAGCGGGAAGATTTTGTTTTTGATGAAGAAGCGATCAAGGGACGTGATGGCAATATGTACATCATGGAGCATTCAGATTTTCTCTCTGGCCTGATAAGTGGCAATTATCTGCAAGAGGGTGAACAGGTTGCCATGGCTACGGCAACGGGGCTTCTCGGTACATTTGCCGCATATACTGGGCAGATGGTCAGGATGTCAGACTTGCTGACAAATACAGAATCGCCTTTTTACAATATGAACTACGCTGTGCGTGCGGAGGACTTTGAAAAAGGGGATATTGCGTCAATTGAAGAGTTTAAAGCCGCAGTTCCAGGTCAGCCTGAAAAGTAATCGCTATCAGAGGTAAAGAGTAGCCTGTGTTGTTTCGTTACAACACAGGCTACATTTTAAACATTAAAAAGGGTAAAAGGGAGAAACGGATGCGTCAGTTAAACTGTAGGATGGTCGCTATATTGTGTTTGTGTCCAGTGCTTGTATTTGGAGCGGATGCATCAAGTCAAATATCAGGGTTGATACCTAATGATGGCAAAGATGATTCCCTTGTGCTAAATCAGGCTCTTGAAGTTGCAAAAGCAGGCGACGTGCTTCGCGTGCCGGAAGGTGTTTTCCACATTTCATCAAAACTTGTCGTTCCTTCAGGAGTTACATTGAAAGGGGCCGGTTCGGAGAAAACATGTTTCGTTTTCGCTAGTGAGAAGCCTCTTGTTTTTTTTCAGATGAGCGGTGTGACCAATGTTGAGATCTCTCATTTGACACTCGATGGCTTGAACAATCCCAAGGCGCAACAGGGAATCGTCGTGGGAAAATCAGAAAAGATTTTTCTACATCACCTGACCATCCAAAATTTTGTTGATACAGGAAAGTTTGGTCCACATGCGATCATCATTTCAAAAACATCAGATGCGGTGATCAGTGACAATCTCATTCGTAACTTGGCGCCAGAGGATGAGTGGGGGGCGGGGATACGGGTTGGGGATCAATCGGTGCGCTGTGTGATTGAACGCAACATCATCGATAACACAGGCAGAGGCGGCATCTTTACCAATAATGGCGCATCCGATGCGATTATTCGTGAGAATGTCATTACCCGTTCTGGCGGGCTCGGATTTGCAATCGAGGTGCATAGTGGGAGTGTGCGAACGGTTATTGAAGACAATGTGGTTGATCACGGTCTTAGCATTGTTAGTAGTAACTGTGCCGTTCGCCGTAACCTTGTGACCGATGCCGATGGACGTTGGAAAGCTTACGGCATTGAAGGGGGTGGGGGGCCGGACGGTATTATTACGGACAATGTGATTCACTATGGTCAGATTATGGGTATTTCTATGTCTGGCGGTCATACCCATCGCAGTTTCTGGGGATATAATCAATTTATCTGTTGCTCCATGTGGGGTATGCAGATTCAAGGATTATCGAATGAGAAAAATATTCATACCCACTATTTTTATAAAAATACCTTTAGCCGAGCTATGAAAGGTCATCCTAGTGTTCCCTACAAAGGAGCGGATGGACATGCGATCCGGTTGAATAATCATGTTTCAGATATTGTTTTTGATAGTAATCGGATTATCGATAATAGCGGAGAGGGATTTCAAATTCTAGGTAAGGATGTGAATCGGATTCAATTTATCAACAATGTCATTGCGAACAACGGTCTGGCCTCAATTTCGCGATATCCGGGAGATACCGTTCGTTGGGAAAATAATCTGGTGGCAGGTAACAAAGTCAATCATGTCCTGAAGTCATCCGGCGATTTTGGTGTTATGCCTGTCGCGTCTTTTACTGTTCAGACTGATGCGTGCGTAGGAGAGGCGATTTCTTTCAGGAATACATCGTCAGACCCAAAGGGAATTGAGCATGTCCTGTGGGACTTTGATGATGGCATTCCCTGCACAGAAGTGAGTCCCGTCTATACCTACACCAAACCGGGTGAATATCGGATTAACCTGCTGGTCTGGAATAAAAGTCGCAACGTGGCGCGTGCATCAGAACAGGTGATCCGTGTGCGTACCAGGGATGTGCTAGAGAGCGTCAATTAAGGGTTTTCCTACACGCAGAGCATAGATGGTTAGATCCCGCCTGTTAAAAAAAAAAGAGCGGAATGGATGGCGTTTGATTGAAGACATACGACTGCTGTCTTGAGTCAGATGACGCTGTGGAGTAAAGTACGGGTATGCGAAAAAAGCTTAACAAAGAGCGGGTTGCCGAGTTAATGCGGGAGTTACTGATTGAACTCGGTGAGGATCCGGAGCGTGAGGGGTTGAAGCAGACGCCAAAGCGTATGGCTGAAGCGTATGCCTTTCTAACGAGTGGGTATCGTCAGTCGCCCAAGAAGGTGTTGAATAACGCAGTTTTTCAGGCGCAACTCAATCACATGATTATTGTGAGAGATATTGAGATTTACAGTCTTTGTGAACATCATCTGTTGCCTTTTTATGGGCGCTGCCATGTGGGATATATTGCCAAAGAAAAAGTCCTTGGGGTTAGTAAGATTGCGCGAATTGTTGATTGCTTTGCACGGCGAATGCAAATCCAGGAACGCTTAACTGAGGAGGTCGCTCAGGCAGTGATGCAAGAGGCGGACGCAGAGGGAGTGGGGGTCGTCATGGAGTGTCGGCATCTCTGCATGATGATGCGCGGTGTGCAGAAACAGAATTCTGTAATGACCACGTCTGTGGTGCTCGGCACTTTCCGAAGTGAGTCCGCAACTCGACAGGAGTTTCTTAACTTGATTCACCGGGCATCCTGAGGGTTGCATCTGGAAGGAGGCTCATGTGCGTTTTGGGATCTCGACTAATTGGTCTGCGTTGCGTCATGAATCAGGCGAAGCGCTAGTCGATGAGATTCTTGAATTGGGGTTTGATGCACTTGAACTTGGCTATCATACCACAGAAGAGTTAGCCGTCGGAATTCGTTCGCGTGTCGAGCAAGGGGTTATTTCGGTCGATAGTGTGCATGCCTATTGTCCGGTGCCTATCGGTGCGCCGCATGGTTATCCGGAACTTTATCTTTTGGCGTCGACAGATGATGATGAACGCGCCATGGCTAGGATCCTCCTAGGCAAGACATTGGATTTTGCGGTGTCAATGGGTGCGCGAGCCGTTGTTTTGCATGCAGGACGTATTCCGCTTAAAACAGTCTTCCGTGATTTTGGAACAGGTCGATTGGTGGCCGTTCGCCGGGAGGGAGGTGACCTCCAATGTGCGACGTATCAGAGGCTTTTGGCTAAAGCGTTGCGATTGCGAACTAAACGTGTCAGCTCAATCTTTGACGGGTTCTGCTGTTCACTGGAAACCTTGTTGCCGCGATTTGAAAAGGCCAACGTAACGTTATGTCTAGAAAATTTACCCTCCCTTGAGGCCTTCCCCAATGAACAAGAGATGTTGTTGCTCAATGAGCATTTTAATACGCCAGCTTTAGGGTACTGGCATGACATGGGGCACGGTCAGATTCGTGAGAATCTTGAATGGATTCGGCATGTGGATGCCGTGCAGTCGCTCTTGCCTGTTACGCGTGGAGTTCATATTCATGATGTGTGCTCATTACTCGATGATCACGCGGCACCGGGAGAAGGCATGATTGATTTTGCATCGTTTGCCTGCTTTGCTCCCGATCACATCCTCAAGGTTTTTGAACCAGCGCCCGATGTTTCGGCTGATCTATTGCGCACGGGGCTATCGCTTGTTAAACGTGCTTGGTCGGTTTAATAACAAGCTCGGCAGGGGGGCTTGCTTGAGAGCCATGCTGTTGGAAAAAAGTTTCAATCTGGCTGCAGTTGATGGAAAGATCAAAAAGTTCTTCAGCTGTTTTTCGTCCCGTTCGACTGAGATTTAAGAGCAGGTCTTTTGAATGTAAGGCTTGGTCAATCGCATGTGCGAGACGTAACGGATCATCTGGCGGCACTAACAGGCCATTGACCTGATCTGTGATCACTTCGGGTGCGGCACTCGCAAAGGTGGTGAGAACAGGGGTGCCAAGCGCTAAGGCTTCTACAATCACGTTGGCGATCCCATCGCAGTCTCCATTGGGTAATTGGCGTGAGGGCAATACGAGCAAAGAGGCATCCATAATCAGAGATCGAATCTCTTCAGGGGATTGCCACCCGAGAAAAGTGACAACTTCGTTGAGACCGAGTTGATCGCTGAGGCGTTGTAGATGCGAGCGATTGGGTCCATCCCCAGCGATTAGACAGGTGAATTCGCTATTTTGTTTTAGGACATGCGAGCAGGCATGCAGCAAAACATCCACCCCTTTCTTTTCATCAAGTCGGCCAACAAACAGAACAACGCCATCGGGTTGAATGGTATCAAATGCAAAATCATGTAAGGGAAGTCCATGATGAATAAGAGATATTTTGGTGTTAGAAATACCGGCGTTAACGACACAGTTCGCGGCTTTTTGTGAACAGGCAATGATACCATCCGCGTGTTGCATCCGCTGTTTGAGTAAGGCTGGCGGGCTGATAAAGACATCTCGCGCATGTACAGAGCAGGTCCAGTGGATTCCAACAGTTTGTGCTGCAATGGCACTTATGTCAGCGGTAATCCCTGCAAATTGGGCATGAAGGAGTTGGCTGCCATTCTCGGTGAGGAGTGAGACAAGATGTGCGGCTTGAGGGAGTCGTTTTAGAATACGGATGGTAGCTAGTGGCGATTTGAAAAAGATACTGATGACGTACGTCAATGCACAATGCAGAAACCGTCCGCGATAGGCGACGGGACAGCTTGACAGAGCGTATTTAAGTGCATGGGAACTTCCGGTCAGATAGTGCGTAACAATCGGCCAGTCGCGACGACGGAGTTGGTCGATTTCACGACGGATAAAAGTTTCGCTGGGGGCTTCTTGATCCAGCAGATAGGTGACAGGAAAGGGCATAGCTCACGTTCATTGAGGACAAAGGTTGAGATCTGCGGGTAGTGCCAACAGGGTGGCGCAAAGTAGATCAATCGTACGGGCCGCGTCATCCAGACTGATCACTTCAACGGGGCTATGCATATAGCGGAGTGGCACACTGATTTGTGCGACAGCTGCACCAGATCGCGACAGGCGCATGGCCCACGCACAGGTGCCATTACCACGGCTACGCACTTGTCGTTGCAAAGGGATCTTGGCGTGTTGACCAGCGGCTGTGACCTGCGCGTTGACTGCTGAATGATAGGTAGGGCCAACAGCCACAACAGGGCCATCCCCCAGGCGAATATCGCCCGCGATTTTGCGATCTTCTTTTTGTGCGTCTGTAGCAAAGGTGACATCAACGCAAAGTCCGATATGTGGGTTCAAGTCATAAGCAGCGGTGGTGCCCCCGACCAGCCCAACCTCCTCTTGAACGCTGGCAACCATGTGCAGCGCGACGTTCAGTTTTTCATTGGCAAGGCGTCTCATGGTTTCCGCAACGATAAAGGCACCGATACGATTATCAAACCCGCGACAGGCGACACGGTTATTTGCCAGATCCATCCAGCCAGAAGCAACAACTGCCGGGCTTCCAAGGTCAACCTGAAGCAGGGCATCCTTGCGACTCGTAGCCCCAATATCAACGGCAATTTCGCGGATTTCCTTAGGGGCTATTTGATCTCGATCTTTTGCGGAGAGCAGATGGGGGGGGCGCACACCAAACACGCCGTAGACAGGTCCCTTGACCCCTTGAATAACAATACGTTCTGCAGCCAACAGAGGAATGGTTACACCGCCGAGTGGGCACATGTAGAGAAATCCGTCATCATCAATGTGCTGCACCATGAAGCCAATTTCATCACAGTGACCTTCCAACATCACGCGTAACGGTGCTTCGGGATTGAGACAGGCTCTGAGGTTTCCATGAATATCGGTGGTTACATTTGAAATGTGATGTTTTCGTAAATGGTCAGCAAGTAGGCGCATTCCTCCTTGTTCAAACCCGGTGGGGGTGGGCAGTGCGACCAGATTTTTAAGCAGACAGAGAGCATCGTGATCCATAGTAAAAACTCCAGAGGATGTGGTTCTTGACGTGATATGAAGCATTACGCAATCACGTGCAGATAAGCTTGAAAACAGAGATGGTTAATCGCAAGTGCGTAAAGTGAGGCGAACACATCATCAATCACAATCCCGACGCCTCCATGAAGGTTCTGCAGCGAGCGAGCTGGAGGTGGTTTGATGATGTCACAGATGCGTGTTACGACAAAGCAGAAGGGAAGCAACCAGAGATGAGAGGCCAAAGGCAAACCGAGCGTACAAATTGGAAAAAGCATCCACTCATCAGCACAGATTCGACCATCATCTTTTTTCCCGAGCACCTTTTCTGCGATGTCGCAGAAAGGGACAGCCAAAAGGGTTAGTCCAATACAGGTTAAGAGTTGAAGCATCAGTGGTTGACGGGTAACTCCGAGTGCCAACACGATACCAGGTAGTGACCCTAAGGTTCCCGGTGCGATTGGGGCAATCAGACCAATGCCGAAACCTGTTGCCACGAAGACTGCCAGTTTCTGATTGAACGAGTTACCTGGAATGCCTTTCATACGTTGCTCCTGTTGTTTCTTCATAGATACTTTGCCGCTGCTGCGGCAAGTTGGCTGCGTTCACTTTGTCGCAACGTCACATGTCCATGTAATGGGAGTTCCTTCAGTCGTTCTGCGGCATAGGTTAACCCATTGCTAGAGGCATCCAAATAAGGGTTGTCAATTTGGTACGGATCGCCAGTCAGGATGACCTTGGAACCTTCCCCTGCACGGCTGATTACGGTTTTAACTTCATGCGGGGTCAGATTCTGCGCTTCATCGATGACGATAAATTGTTTTGAGATCGAGCGACCGCGAATATAGGTAAGGGCTTCCAGCTCAAGTGTGTCGTTATCCAGAAGCTGTTGGATTCGATCTTGAGGTGAGACGGTTTTCGGATGCTTTTTTGATCCCGAGGGTAATTGACTCGGCTGCACGCCTCGTAGCAGATAATCAAGATTATCAAAGATCGGCTCCATCCAATGAGAGAGTTTCTCCTCTTTATTACCAGGAAGGTACCCGATATCCTTACCCAACGGCACAATGGGCCGCGAAACCAAAATACGGTCATACAGATGTTCACGTTGAACCAGATGCATCCCCGCTGCAAGTGCCAGCAAGGTTTTCCCTGTCCCTGCCTGCCCCACCAGTGTAACGATACTGACCGAGGTGTCCATCAACAATTCCAATGCCATGCGTTGTTCGATGTTACGCGATTGAATACCATAGACTGTATCAATGGAAAGGTTAATTTCCGCTAGCGAGCCATCCGGAAACACGCGTGCGATGGCTTTCATATCTGGATTTTCAATGGCGCTCAGATGCAGAAACATATTTGGGTGACAGGGCACTGAAATTGACGGTAGAACTTGACCTTCATAAAGTCGTTCTAATGTATCCTGTGAAACAACGGTTTCCGTATAGCCACAGTACAACTCATCAAAATTAACTTTCTCGTGTTGAAAATCCTCGGATTCCAGATTAAGCGCATTGGCTTTGACTCGCACATTAATGTCCATGGAGACGATAATTACCCGCTCACCTTTGCGTTCTAGGGCATAGGCCAAACGAATTAGCGCATTATCAGGGGTATCCTCTTCCAACCCAGTTTTTTCGATCTCCGGTGTAACAAGAACGCGCAATGTACCCCCACAGGGGAGTGGAACGCCTTGCGAGAGTTTGCCGTTTAGTCGTAATCCGTCAAGTGCTCGAATCGTCTCGCGAGAATTGCGACCTAATTCAGAACTCTGTGTTTTGAATTTATCCAATTCCTCAAGGACAACCATGGGCAGGACCACATGGTTGTCATCAAACACATTGAGCGCAACAGGTGAGTGCAACAAAACATTGGTATCAAGTACAAAAGTCTTGGGCCGCTTCTGGGAGGATTTACGCTTGGTTGTTTTTTTTAAGGGCATCTTGTGTTGCATCTTCTAGAGGTGTGCGTGCTTTTTGTTTTTGAGAGTGATCCACCCAAAAATTGTGATGACGATAAAGCTCAAAAATGGCAGGGAAAATGCCGCACTCTCACCATTTAGTACCATCGCGCCCATCTTAAAACTGCCCTGGTCGATAAACCAGCCCGCGCCCATAGGCATTAGTGCCCCGCCGACAATAGCGAAAATCAAGCCCGCCGAGCCGAGTTTAGCATCTTCTCCCAATCCATCCAGTGCAATGCCATAAATGGTTGGGAACATCAATGACATGCAGGCTGAGACTCCAACTAAGCAGACTAGCCCTGTCTGGTTCTGCAGGATAATGGTGAGCAGGGTGAGAATGGCACCCGCAATAGAAAGACCAGTTAATAGAATACTTGCATTGAGATATTTCAGCAGAAACGTGCAGATGAATCGACTGGTTAGGAAAATGAGCATAGCCACAATATTCCAGTCTTGCGCACGCTCAGCGGGAAACCCGCAATTCCTTCCAGCATACTGGATGATGTAAGTCCAACAAGTGATTTGTGCCGCAACATAAAAGGTTTGAGCAATGACACCCACCCAATTCTGGTTTTTAAACAGGCGTTTGGCCGAAATAAGGGGGTGGATATGCTCTGTTTTCTGTTGGGAGGGGATCTTACTAACCAGGAAAACAAAAAAGAAAATAGCGACTACCAGACCCAAAATGACATAGGGATTTCGTATGATGCCAATATCATGTGTTTTCATTGCCGCATAGTTGAGATGATTGGCAGGAAGTTGGACAAAGGCTCGGATCGCATCCGGCAAGTTTTCATCTGCAACACCTTGGGTTTTAAGAACCTCTGTTATGTTTGCGAAATACGTTTCTGCTTTGAGATTTCGTAACACCAATTTGCTGGCGACAACCAT
>CAZSUM010000032.1:0-15534 GCA_964610015.1 uncultured Lentisphaeraceae bacterium | reverse complement strand
TTCAGAGAGCTTGCTGAAATGGGCTGAGAGCCACGGGTATACGCCTGAGCAGTTGATAACGGCGGGTGTTTTGTATGAATCAAGCCTTCCAAATACGACGCGGTATCGGGATCGATTTAGAGGTCGTTTAATCTTCCCCATTCATGATCGTCAGGGACGCGTCGTTGCCTTTAGTGCTCGATTGTTGCAACCAAACGCTAAAGCTGCGAAGTATGTGAATAGTCCGGAGACGCCCATCTTTGTCAAAAGTCGCATTCTGTATGCCTTTGATAAAGCGGCTGGACGGATTGTTAAGCATCCGCGGCGTGAGGCGGTGATCTGCGAAGGTCAGATTGATGTGATTCGCTGTCATATCTCTGGGTTTGAAACAGCGGTTGCCTCACAGGGAACAGCCTTTACTGAAGAGCATGTCAAGTTGCTGAAACGGTATGCCGACAGTGTGGTATTGGTTTTTGATGGCGACTCTGCGGGCCGTAAAGCCGCCATTCGTACGGGGCAGTATTTCCTTGCTGAAGAGATTCCCGTTCGGGTTGCACAAATTCCTGCGGGAGATGATCCAGACTCGTTGCTACGCGATAAAGGGGCGGATGTCTTTCGCGATCTACTGGAGTGTGCGCCTTCGATTACAGCGCATCAGGTGGCCTGTTTGATGCAGGAAGAAAAGCATCCTGATTCAGTGGATGGCATCAATCGAATTTCACGCGCTGTGTTGGATATGCTCTCGACCTGTCCGGGCGCTGTGTTGCGAACACGATTGTTGCAGGAGGCCGCTGAGTTGATGCATCTGCCATACAGCGCGATGGCGGATGATCTGGATAAGCATCGTGAAGAGCTTGCCCGTCGAAGTGCTTACACTCATGAGGCAAAGGATTCAAAAAGTCAGGTGCCGGTTGTTTCGGGGCAACCGTCTCTTTCCGGACAGGTGGCTCGGGGCGTTTGTAGCGAAGAGGGTGGAGGAACGGAGCCTTTAGAACCCACACTGGTGATGCCGTCTCGTGCCGAATACCTCCTATGTGAATTTCTGATTGAACATGAGCGGGATGAAGAGGTTTTGCCTCTGATTGCCACGATGGTTCCGTTACGGTTGCTCCATCATCCTCTTGTCCGGCAGATTGTCGCTGCGATCCTGTTGCAACGTGAGAATGATGAAGATGGACTTGCACACCTCTATCGCGAGACACTGTCTGAGTGGAAACCACTTTTTGAGAAGTTGCTGGCGCAAGATCAAAAAATGCTAAGTGCTCGGGAGTTGACAAAAATCGATGCGGCTCAAGATCTGATTCGTCGGCTTTGGGTGATGCATTTCCGGCAAGAGCAGGAACAACTGAAAGAGCTTTCAGATACCGCAGGGCTTCAACGCATTCGCCTCTCTATCCTGATCAAACAAGTGACCACTCAGCCTTGGGAGCAGATTGGCCATTTGATTGCCAGCCACATGCCGATGGACGGGATCACAGTGAAGCCGGATCAGGCGGTTGACTCTGTTGCGGGGGCTGAAAATCGCGTGGCGTTGGCTGCATTTTCCGGACATGCAGTGGATAACGCATGCGAAGCTTCTGATCCAGAAGAATTTCAACCCAATGCGTTCCAGCCTGATGAAACGATAGATTAATAAAGACCTCGACGGTTGTCGCAATTTGCTGATCGTTGGTTAGTTTAATCGCAACTGGTTGACCCTCGCCCACACAGGTCAATCCATCAGGTGCCACAATTCTGGATTTCTGTGTAAATGTGCCTAGACCCGCGCACCAGCGGTTCATCAGGCAAATTTTGGGGCAAACAGGCATGGAGATGGGTTGCACCAATCCATCGAAAATGCCAATCAGCATGAACTTGCCGTTACGCTCTTGGCGAACATCATCACAAAGTAAACTAGCCTGAAGATCTGGGATCACGTATTTTTCTCCTAAAGTTGTTAGTATACCTATTCTGGGTACACACCGCAATTGCATTACGCCCCTGTTTCCATTATACTAAAGCGCTTATGAAGGTTCAGATACTTCCATCGTTATTGGCTGCAGATCTCGGCTCTCTGTCTGATGAAATTTGGCGTGTGTCACGGTCAGGGTCGGATGCGTTACATTTGGATATTATGGACGCGCATTTTGTACCAAACCTGAGCTTTGGCCCAGACATGGTGGCTTTGGCACGTCGTGTTGAGCCGGGTCTTTTTCGCCATGTGCATCTTATGATGACACGGCCTGATCAATATCTTGAACGTTTTATTGAGGCAGGGGCTCAGACCATACAGATTCATGTTGAGGCTGATTGTGATATCTGGCAGGCATTGGGGTCGATTCGAGCACGTGCGGTTCGAGCTGGACTGGTCTTGCGTCCGCAAACGCCCGTAACCGCGCTTTACCCTTATTTATCGCTGTGCAATGAAGTGCTCTTCATGACAGTGAATCCCGGCTATGGCGGCCAAGCGTTTATGACTGAAGTTTTGCCAAAAATTCGGGCCTTAAGGCAATATGCGCTGGCTGGTAAACGTCCCGATTTAGACATTATGGTGGATGGTGGAATCAACTTTGAGACAGCAGCGCTATGTGCGGCTCAGGGTGCGAACCAGTTTGTGGCTGGAAGTTTTTTGTTCAGCCATGCGGATATGGGATCTGCGGTGGCACGGATGCGTGATGCATGTGAAAGGGTTTATGGATCAGACGCTCGATAATATCAGGAATTTTTGTATCATTGCGCATATTGATCATGGGAAAACCACGCTCTCGGATCGTATTCTTGAGGCCACCAAAACGATTGAGCTGCGCAATATGCGTGAGCAGACGCTTGATGCGATGGATCTTGAACGTGAACGAGGCATCACCATTAAATCCCATCCGGTATCGATGCTCTACACCGCTAACAATGGCAAGATCTACCTCTTCAACCTGATTGATACGCCAGGGCATGTTGATTTTACGTATGAGGTTTCACGCAGTATGGGAGCGTGTGAAGGCGCGGTTTTGGTTGTCGATGCAGCGCAAGGGGTCGAGGCGCAAACCGTGGCAAACACCTATCTGGCGGTGGATAACGATCTTGAGATTGTCCCCATTCTGAACAAGGTGGATCTGCCCGGTGCCAATGTAGAAGAGGTCGCACATCAGATTGAGGATGTGCTTGGGATTTCGATGGAGCACCCCTTGTACATTAGCGCTAAAACGGGGCAGGGTGTGGCGGAGGTGCTTGAAGCCGTGGTCAATCGTATTCCTCCCCCTGTCACACGCGGGAAGAATGCACCTTTGCGTGCACTTGTCTTTGATTCAGTTTTTGATATTTACCGCGGGGTGATTCCGTATGTTCGGGTGGTGGATGGAAGTATTCGTGCTGGCGATACCATTCGCTTTATCAGTAGCGGTCAAACCACGCTGCTACGTGAAGTCGGTATTTTTAGTCCTGATCAAAAGCCGGTTGACGTGCTTGAATCTGGGCATGTGGGCTATTTAGTTGGAACCATCAGAGATCCTGCTGATATTAAAATTGGCGATACGGTTACACATGCTAAAGAGGGTTCCACTGAACTGCTTCCTGGTTTTAAAGAGGTGCATCCCATGGTCTTCAGCGGGGTGTATCCTGTGAGTACCGATGAGTATGATAAAGTCCGTGCGGGACTAGAAAAACTGCACCTGAACGACTCGGCCTTTACGTTCCATTCTGAAAGTTCGGTAGCGCTGGGTTTTGGCTTCCGGTGTGGATTTTTAGGGTTGCTACACATGGAGGTGGTTCTGGAGCGGTTGCGGCGTGAATTTGACCTTGATATTCTCAGCACGCATCCGTCTGTTGTCTATCGTGTTCAGATGCGGGATGGCGCGATTTTAGAGATCGACAACCCCGTGCATTTGCCAGATGAAACCCGCATTGAGTGTATTGAAGAACCGATCATCAAGGCCATGATTATTTGTCCCAACGATTGCATCGGTGACACGATGCGGATCGTGCTGGAGCGTCGGGGTGAAGTCCAAGCAACGGAAAGTCTCGATGCCAAACGAGTGTTGCTCACCTGTCAACTGCCACTGAATGAGATTCTGATCGATTTCCATGATATGCTCAAGAGTGTCAGTCATGGGTATGCGTCTATGGACTATGAGCCTTGCGGGTATCAAAAGAGCGATATTGTCAAGATGGACATCTTGCTCAACGGCGAGGTTGTGGATGCCTTTTCAAGTTTGGTGCATCGTGACAAGTCCTTGGCACGTGGCCGTCAGATGTGTAAGGCACTTGCAGAAACAATTCCGCCGCACATGTTCAAGATTCCGGTACAGGCAACGATTGGGCGTAACATTATTGCGCGTGAAGATATTCGTGCATTTCGTAAAGATGTTTTGGCAAAACTTTACGGGGGCGATGTGACCCGTAAACAGAAGTTGCTGAAGAAGCAGAAGGAAGGGAAGAAACGGATGAAGGAGTTTGGACAAGTGAATGTACCACAGTCCTCCTTTATCGCGGTCTTGAAGGGGACCGCCGCAGACAACTAAATCGCGTCGGCGGTTTGATCTGGACAGGTTAAACGTATGAAATTTTTTGAGAGAAGAAAAACCCGCAAACAACTCAAGGCTTTGTTGCATCATGCGCAAACATTGCGTTGTAGCCGTGAAGATGTGATGACGCTTGGCGAGCTTGATTTTTTGGCGACGCATGTTCAACACGCGCAGCAGGCTTGTCAATCAGGTGATGTGGCTGGCATGAATACAGAGGGAACAGCGCTTGAGGCTTGTTTGAACAAACTCAATCCTCCGAAAAAATGGGCTGCTTGGCGCGAGAATTTCGATGTGCTCGTGGTGGCGATTTCAGTGGCTATGGCTTTCAGAGCCTATTTTTATCAGCCGTTTAAGATCCCGACGGGTTCGATGCAACCGACTCTTTTTGGGATTCATTCAGAAGCTAAGCCAATTACGTCAGCAACGTTTTTGGATCACCAGCCCTTAAAATTTGCAAAATGGCTGATCACCGGAGAGTCCTTTAATGTGATACGCGCTAAAGCCTCGGGAACGATTCACTTCATGCCAGCCGAACGCAGCAAGAAACCTGGGTATTTCCCGGTCGTGGTTGCCGGCATGCCACACTATGTTCCTTCTGATGCAATGGTGACAGATGAACACCATCGGCCGATACAACTTACAGGGGGCGTGTTCAATGGCACGACGGTTAAAGCAGGGGATGTGCTTTGGTCCGGGGTCGTTATTTCAGGTGACTTTGTCTTTGTCAATCGGTGGAAGTGGAACTTTAATCATCCCCAGCGTGGTGAGGTGATGGTTTTCTCAACAACTGGGATTACCGCATTACAGCAGGGGACGCATTATATCAAGCGGATGACCGGGCTGCCGAATGAAAAGCTTCAGATCAAGGCTCCTAACCTCGTGGTCAATGGTGAAATTGTAACGAAGCCACTGCGTATCGGCCAAATTGCGCGTCAGGAACAGGTCTGGAAGCAAGCGGCAGCCTATTCAGGCTTTAATCCGAGTGGTACCCGTCAAGTATTTTTGCCCGGTAAATCGTTGGCGGATGAAACCGATACCGTGACGTTGCATTCCGACCAGTACTATGCCATGGGCGACAACTCGTTCAATAGTTTCGACAGCCGCTATTGGGGACCCGTTCCAGAACGCAATTTATTAGGGCCTGCAACCGTGGTCTACTGGCCTTTGACTTCCCCACGTTTTGGTTTTATCCGGTAATGGAGGGGACGCTTTGTTTCGTCTTTCTTAAGTAAATTCACCTAACGACACAAAAGGAGCAGAATGAAAACAGTTGAGAGATGTTCAGATCTTGGAATTTCACGCAGAGCTTTTATGGCTGTGGCGGCTGGAACAATCACAGCGGTTGGATGCGCGAATGCGCAGGCGAATGGGCTGATAAGCGGACAAAAAAAAGATGCCACGGCTCAGCTTATTGAAGTGCCTGTCTTGCCCTTTACGCAGGATGCCCTCGAACCCGTGATATCAGCGAGAACGTTGAGTTTTCATCATGGTAAACATCACTTGGGATATGTCAAGAAGCTCAATTCCCTGTTACCAGACTCACCCTTTCAAGGAAAGACACTTGAGGAGATTGTGCGGGCTTCGGCTGGGCACTCTCAGCATGAGGCGATTTTCAACAATGCCGCGCAGGTCTGGAATCATACGTTCTATTGGCACTCGCTTGCGCCGTCGAATCGTACCGGCACACCGTCCGATGCTTTTGTCGCTGCGATGCAGAAGGCGTTTGGTTCCATAGACGCATTTCGCGCGGCTCTGCTTGACGTGTCCCTCAAGCAGTTTGGAAGTGGGTGGTCCTGGTTGGTGGCAGAAAAGGGTACTTTAAAGGTCGTCAAAACCGCGAATGCCGAGACGCCGCTGACCGAAGCTGGGGTTACACCTTTGCTGACCGTGGATGTCTGGGAGCATGCCTATTACCTCGATTGGCAGAATCGTCGCGGTGATTATGTGAAAGCACTGCTTGAAAAGGTGGTCAATTGGCAGGTCGTATCTGAACGTTTTGCCTCTGCCAATACGTGAGGGACGGGGTGTGTCCCCTGTAAAGACAAAGGCGCATAAGGGTCAAAGATGGATGTATTGCCGCGTCGGGTCTGGTTGGAGGTCAGCCTGGAAACGCTGACCCAGAATTATCAGAAAATTGCACAAGCCGTTGCTCCGGCAGCGGTGTTGGCGGTGCTCAAGGCCAATGCCTATGGGTTAGGCGTATTGCCAATTGCCGCTGCACTGGACAAGGCTGGGACCTCCTGCTTTGGTGTGGCTGAACCGCACGAGGCCCTCCAGCTCTTGCCGCTCGGCAAGCCGGTTCAGATTCTGAGTAGCATTTTGCCGGAAGAAATTGAACCGATGGTTGATGCGGGCGTGATCCTTCCTGTTACGGACTTTTTTACAGCACAACTGATTAGCTCGGCTGCGGTAAAGCTTGGTAAGCAGGCGATTGTCCATGTTAAGATTGATACCGGTATGGGGCGGCTTGGGATTCTCGCACAGGATGCGATTTCAGTCATTCGCAGAACAGTTGCGTTACAGAATCTGAAGCTGGAGGGCATTTTTTCACACTTTCCTTTTGCCTATGAGGCTGGTTCAGAGTTGACCCATCACCAGATTGACCTCTTCTGTGGCATTCTCGAGGAGGCCTCTCGTTATGGGATCACTTTTACTAAAAGGCATATTGCCAACAGTGATGCCATCAACAACTTTCCCCGTGCTTGTCATGAGCCTTTTAATTGTGTTCGGACAGGGATCAATCTGCACGGTTCGTTTGATACGGCAGGTAAACGCGTGTTAAAGGTCAATCCAGTGTTGACGCTCAAAACGCGTTTAACCGCGATTCGTGAGCTACCCTCTGGAACAGGGATTGGGTATGGGCATACGTATCGTTTGCATAAAAATACGCGGGTCGGCACGGTCTCTGCAGGATATGCCGATGGATTGCCACTGGCGCTTTCAAATCGCGGATATCTCTTGATTCGTGGGGTGCCCTGTCCTGTACTGGGGCGGATTTCAATGGACTATACGACTGTGTCACTAGAAAGTGTTCCTGATGCGCAGATAGGGGATGAAGTCGTCTGTCTTGGCGGAGAGGGAATACATGCCCTGAGTGTTGAAGACTGGGCGGCACTTAAAAATACCCATCCCTACGAAATTATCTGTTCCTTTGGCAATCGTGTTGAGCGACGCTACGTATGATAAATCGGTGTAATAGGCTACTTTGTAAACGCTAGACGCCATTGGCTAGGCAAAGGCTTAGGGTTTGTCTTAACGCTTGTTCCCGCCAAAGCCTTTGCTGGGTGGTTGATCCCTGTCTGGACTTTCAGGTTTGAGCCTGCTACGTTATGCGCCTTTTGACTTGGGGGCAGTTCAGCTGAAAAAGGAGTTTAGGCTGATCTTTGCTTGATTAACTCTGTATTCTAACACGTAAGGTTATCGATTATATTATGGCTGGCGAATATGCGTTCTCACTTGTCAATGTGACTAAACAACTCGAGAAGAAGACCATTCTTGATGATGTCAACCTGTCCTTCTTCCATGGTGCACATATTGGCGTCATAGGTGCCAATGGATCGGGGAAATCCTCGCTACTCAAAATTCTGGCAGGACTGGATAAAGAGTTTATGGGGAGCTGTCAGGTTGCCAAAAACACACGCGTTGGCTTTCTTTCTCAAGAGCCGGATCTCGATCTATCCAAGAATGTCATGCAAAGTGTGGAGGAGGGCGTTGCCGGCTCCAAGGCGATTTTAGCTAGATATGATGAAATTTGCGATCAGTTAGGTGAGGATCTCAGTGAGACTGAATCTGAGAAACTTAATGATGAACTGGGACGACTACAAGACACGATTGATAGTCATGATCTTTGGAGTTTGGATCACCAGATTGAAATGGCGATGGAGGCGTTGCGTTTGCCGCCTCCCGACGCCCCCATTGCACCACTTTCGGGTGGTGAACGCCGTCGTGTCGCACTTTGTCGGCTCTTGATTTCCAACCCAGATGTTCTGCTGCTTGATGAGCCGACGAACCATCTTGATGCTGAATCGGTTGCTTGGCTTGAAACCTATCTTAAAGGATTCAAAGGCACGCTGATTGTCGTTACGCATGACCGCTATTTTTTGAGTAATGTAACAGAGTGGATTCTTGAACTCGATAGTGGTCGCGCATTTCCCTACAAAGGAAACTATGAGGCTTGGTTACAACAAAAGCAGGACATGATGATGCGCGAGGCCAAACAGGTTGAATCACGTCGAAAAATGATTGAGAATGAACTTGCTTGGGTTCGTACAAATCCTTCTGGGCGACGTGCCAAAAATCAGGCACGTGTGCGTCGCTATGAGGATCTTGCCTCACAGGAGGTCAGCACGCGCGAGGATGATCTACGCATCCGTATTCCAGCGGGGCCGCGGCTAGGCGATTTGGTCGTTAAGGCCGATAAAGTTGCGATGGGATTTGGTGACAATCTGCTTTTTGAAGAGATGAGCTTTGATCTGCCGCGTGGTGGTATCGTTGGTGTCATCGGTGGTAACGGTGCGGGTAAGACCACACTTTTTAAATTAATTACAGGACAACTTAAACCACTTGCTGGCACGTTGACCGTGGGGTCAACGGTTAAGCTCTCGCATGTGGACCAGATGCGCGATGCGCTTGTTTCTGAACATACGATTTATGAAGAGATTACGGGTGGCTCCGAGTTTGTTTCATTGGGTCGTGCTGAAGGAAGTGGCGCTGAATTACGGATGAATGGACGTGCGTACTGCAGCCGATTCAACTTCAAAGGAGCAGAGCAACAGAAGCAAGTCGGAGTCCTTTCAGGAGGAGAGCGTAATCGTGTGCATCTGGCTAAGCTTCTACGCAGTGGCGGCAATCTGCTCCTCCTCGACGAGCCATCGAATGATTTGGATGTTGCTACATTACGCTCGCTGGAAGAGGGTATCGCTGAGTTTGGCGGTTGTGTGATGGTTGTCAGCCATGACCGCTGGTTCCTCGATCGTATTGCCACGCATATCCTTGCCTTTGAGGGCGACAGCAAAGTGACTTGGTTTGAAGGCAATTACGCGGATTATCATGAACAGCGTCGTAAGCTACTGGGGGATGCCGCAGATCGTCCTACCCGCGTTCGTTTTCGCCCTTTGAAGCACGGGTGAGGATGTTGTTATTGAGGGGACTTTGTTGCGGTTGACAGTGTGGACAAAAATGGGTGCCTCGTTGTCCGACTCGTATTCGGGCAAGCATTGTGCCGCATCGGGGGCAGGGGAGCCCATCGCGGCGAAAAACCTTTAGCGCATCAGCGTTCCGTCCGCGTGTGCCTGCGATACTGTAAAAGTTTGTTTGTCCGTTGCCCAAGGTGGTGCCCGCATGGTCTATGCCGCATTGTAACACTTCCCGAATAGCAAGATGCAGACGGCGCAGGTCGGGTGCTGTTAGCGTGTCGGCACGGCGTTCAGGGTGAATGCGTGCGTGCCATAACGCCTCATCAACATAGATATTTCCCAATCCGGCAACGATCGTTTGATCGAGTAGAAGTGGTTTGATTTGTCGTTTCTTATTCGCTAAACATTGACGCAGCTGGGGGACAGTAAAGTTGGCGGCTAACGGTTCAGGGCCAAGATGACTGAAGGGGTCCTTGTTTGCTGGAACGAGAAAGAATCGGCCAAACTTGCGCGTGTCGTTAAAAATAAGCTGACGGTCATCATTTAGAAAAAGGCTGATATGATCATGCGGACCTGCGGCTTCTGTGGTTGGCGCCATTCTCAGTTTGCCGGTCATACGCAGATGAATCAGGAGGCGTTCGGAGGTGTCCAGCGAAAGAACAATATATTTTGCGCGGCGCGAGACCTTTGTCACCGTACGGCCTAACAGCGTGCGACTGAACGCGTCGGGTTGCAGGGTGACTACTGTCCGCGGCCAGCGCACAACGACGCGGGTGATGGTAGCTCCTTCAAGCGCGTGTGCATGAAGTTCTCGCACAATCGTTTCGACTTCTGGTAATTCAGGCATACAACGTTCCTTTGAACAGGAGTATAGCAGAAGGGTGTTGGCAAGATGAAGGTGGCAGTGACAAGACCCGTTGCGTCAAATGATAACGACACCGAAAATCAAGATTACTTGGAATTAATCTTTGCGGACGCCTCGACACCTCTGCCAAGGTTGCGGCGTTTCAAAGGGGGATGCGTCCCTACCGCAGGGTGTGATGGGTTGGCAGAGGCGTCACGCCTAGTGTATACTTCTACTGATGAAAAGGATGCCTGAGATATTAGCGCCTGCTGGGGATATGACCTGTTTGCAGGCAGCACTTGATGCGGGTGCGGATGCCGTCTATCTTGGACTTGATACGCTTAATATGCGTCAGATGGCTACTCGGAATTTCACACGTGAAACGTTGCCTGAAGCGGCTCGGCGCTGTCATGAGCAAAAGGCACGAATATACCTCACGCTGAATACCTTGTTATTTGAGCACGAGGTGTTATTGGCAGAAGAAACGTTGCGTTTTGCACAGCTGTATATCGATGCGGCCATTGTAGCGGATTGGGGTGCAATTGCGATTTGTCAACGACTCGGGATTCCGTTTCATGTGTCAACACAGATGTCCTGTGCAAACTCAGAAACAGCTCGGTTTCTAAAAAAGCAAGGGGCAAGTCGTGTCGTACTGGCCAGAGAATGCACCTTGGCGGAAGTTGCGATTATTTCAGAACGTGCTGGCATTGAAGTTGAAGCTTTTGTGCATGGCGCGATGTGTGTGGCCGTTTCGGGACGTTGTTTGCTGTCGCATGAGGCCTATGGGGCCTCCAGCAATCGCGGTGCGTGTCATCAGCCGTGCCGCCGGCAATTTTTAATTAAAGAGGTCCGAGAGGGAGCGAATGCAAATGCCGAGTTCTGTGTGACACCGCATACGGTGCTCTCAGCACGTGATCTGTGCTCGCTTCCTTTTGTGGATAAACTCGTGGAAGCGGGAATTGCCTCCTTTAAGATCGAGGGACGTGCCCGCAATCCTGAGTACGTCAAGACCGTGGTTTCAATGTATCGGGAGGCTGTGAGTGCTGTGCGTGAGGGGACCTTTACCACGGAACTTGGTTTACGGCTAACAGACACTTGTGCGCAGGTTTACCACCGCGAATTTGGCTGTGGGTTATACTATGGCCGTCCAGGAGAGCAGCAGTTTACCGATACCGATGAAAACCAAGCAACGACCAAAAAGATGTATGTGGGCGTGGTGTTGAACTACTACACCCAAAAAGGCATGGCGCAGATACGGATTCAAGATCAGTCAATTGTGTGTGGGGATCGCCTCACGATTCATGGGCCTACCAGTGGTGTTGTTGGTCTCACGGTTGAAACGATGCGCCACGATAGGGAGTCGCTTGAGCATGCTGAACGTGGGACGTGGGTGACGTTGCCTTGTTCAGAACGTGTGCGCGTGAACGACAAAGTGTTTGTCGTTCGTGATACGGCGTGTCTGTCGACTCAAGGTGTGAATAAGAAAGAGAATGCCGACACCCTCACCTGATTCATGACAGACCTAGGAGCCTGTGTAGGCAACATTGCTGAGTTGAAGGGCATCACGAATCGTGGTAACATTTCAAAATTATTGAGTTAAGTTTATTCATTTCAAGGGGAAATATGACAACATCACGACGAAGTTTCTTAAAAGGGGTTACGATTGCGAGCGCTCCACTGATTTTGCCCTCCGCTGTTTGGGCAAATGTAACCCAAGCAAATGATAAGCCGGGGATGGCTTTTATTGGCATGGGAATCCAAGCGCGCGGCTTGCTCCAGAATTTTTTGCATCAAGACGTTAATGTGGTGGCGATTTGTGATGTCGATAAAACTCGACGTGAAGATGGTGTTAACCGAGTTGACACTTTTTACAAAGATCATGCAGATAAGGGCGGAAAACCGGGCAATTGCAAGGCGTATAGTGATTTCCGTGACGTACTGGCACGAAAAGATGTCGACCTTGTTTGCGTTGCGACGCCTGACCACTGGCATGCCTATATCACGATTGCAGCGATGCAGGCTGGTAAGGACGTCTACTGCGAGAAACCATTGACCTATTCAATCGAGGAAGCTAAGGCGGTGATGGTTGCTTCGAAGAAGTACAATCGGATTTTGCAGACAGGTGCCATGCAGCGTTCAAGTTTTGAGTTCCGCACGGCTGCTGAGTTGGTTCGGAATGGGTGTATAGGCAAGATTACACATGTTGACTGCAACTTCGGTGGTCCTTCCCGGCCGCATGTAGATCCCACGGAAGACATTCCGATGGAACCAGGATTGGATTGGAATCTTTGGTGTGGTGGTGCACCGCTCGTGAAGTACAATGACAAGCTTTCACCGCGTGGTGTCCACTCGTTCTTCCCGATGGTCTGGCGGATGGATGATCTCTTTGGTTCTGGCTATTGTGGTGACTGGGGTGCTCATCATCTGGATATTGCACAGTGGGGTTTGGGTATGGATGATAGCGGACCGGTTCGGGTGACACGTGCTGAACGTAGCGAGAAAGATAAGAGCAATGTCGTGTTGGGTGGACGTGCTCAATCCGGCATGGTGATGACCTTTGAGAATGGGGTTACGCTCAAGCATAATCCATTTGGGGTGTTTGGCACTGTGTTTTACGGAACCGAAGGAACGGTTTCGGTTAACCGCGGGAAATTTGAGATGAAACGCGGTGATGAACTGGTTTCGTCTTATACGAAGAAAGAGGATGGCGGTTCGCTAGGAGGTGCATTGGCCAAAGCGCGTAAGGCGTTCTTGACAGACAGTACCTATCAAACGAAGCTGTACGCAACCAAAGGAGGCCATCCGGCTGACTTTGTGGCCTGTGCTAAAACGCGGCAACGTGCGTGTTCGAATGAAGATGTGGGCGGTCGCTCGGCGATTCTCTGTCATCTGTGCAACATCTCCTACGTACATGATGCGAATTTTGAATGGGATCCAGTCAAGAATACCTTTGCCAAGAGTACTGGGAATACTGCTTGGTTAAGTCGTATGGGTGGGTACCGTTCGGAATGGGCAGTATCGGTTTAAACGGAGCATGAGGCTATCTGTTGAAACAGAAGCAAGAAGGCATCCGTTTAGGCGGATGCCTTTTTCATTTACTTTGAGGGAGAAACAGAATGAAACTTGATGCTGATTTTTGTGAGAAGATTTGCCCTGTTTGTGTTCAGGCACGAAAAGGGAAGAGGTGGGCACAGGTTTTGCAAAAAATTGAAATGTGGTTGACTCTTGGCGGATGCCCAGCTGGACGCGATCGCCAGCGAAAGTATGGGGTGCGTCCGAATGAACCCTTACCGGGCCAGAATGCAAAGATGTGACTTGATCTGTTTATTTAGCCGTGAGACGATGGGTAAAGAGTTTATAAAAGCATGGTGAATAATAAAAAAAAGGCCCTTGCGGTTGATCAGAACGCGACCAATGCGATTCTGGAAAGTATTTCAGATGGGGTGTTCACTGTTGATCGGCAGTGGCGGGTGACCTCCTTCAACCGTGCGGCGGAAATGATTACGGGTGTCCCGCGTGAGGAAGCCTTGGGACGCCCTTGCGCAGAAGTTTTCCGTTCCAGTTTGTGTGGGGCGGCTTGTGCGCTAAAAAAGACCCTGACAACGGGTCGTCCGGTTATTGGTCAGTCAGCCTATATCATTGATGCTGACGGGGAGCGAATTCCGATCAGTATTTCCACAGCAGTTCTTAAAGATGCGGGTGGTCTGTTGATTGGCGGCGCGGAGGTGTTTCGTGATCTAACTGAAGTGGATGCGTTACGTCGTGAGTTGGAAGGGCGTGTGCGGGTCGGGGATTTGGCCAGCCGGAGTCCGGTGATGCAGAAACTTTTTGAGGTTCTTCCTGCAATCGCGGCAAGTCCCAGTACAGTTCTTGTTCAGGGTGATACGGGAACGGGTAAAGAGTTGTTGGCGCGTACGTTACATTCGTTAAGTCCGCGGGCTGAGGGTCCGTTCATTGCGGTCAACTGCGGTGCGCTCCCCGATACGTTGTTGGAGTCGGAGCTTTTCGGGTACAAAGCGGGTGCGTTTACAGGTGCGTCTAAGGATAAACCCGGTCGCTTTGCGATGGCCAAGGGGGGAACACTCTTTCTGGATGAGATTGGCGAGGTCAGTCCTGCCGTTCAAGTTCGTCTCTTGCGCGTTTTGCAAGAGCGCGTGTATGAACCGCTGGGTGCCACGCGTTCAGAAAAAGCCGATGTGCGTGTGATTGTGGCGACACATCGAGATTTGCTGGCACGTTGTCGGGAAGGTCTTTTCCGCGAGGATCTCTATTACAGAATCAATGTGGTTCGTGTCGAATTGCCACCCTTGAACCGTCGGTTAGAGGACATTCCCTTACTGACTGAGCAGTTTATCTCCCGGTTCAATCGGTTGCAGAACAAGCATGTTTCAGGAATTGCGCCTGAGGCGCTTTCATTGCTGATGGCGTATGATTGGCCGGGTAATGTTCGTGAACTTGAGAATGTCATTGAGCGTGCCTTTATCTTGTGTGGCGAAAACCGCATAGACCTGTCGCATTTGCCAGAGACAGTGACGGGGACGCATGCTGTTTCGCTAGCCGCATCGGCTGGTTTGCGGGAAGCACGCGATGCACTGGATGCTCAGACGATTCAGGCGGCTCTTACGCATGCTTACGGCAACCGATTAGTGGCGGCGCGTGAGTTGGGTATTCACAAAACAACGCTGTTTCGCAAGATGCGGGCCTTAGGTATTCTCACGCCTGAGGGTGACGGTCGAAAACGAGAAAAGGGTCGCTCACGCGATGGGGCGTCGATGTAATCGTCAAAACGCACCTTTTTTTAGCAGGGAGGTTGCTGTTTCAAAGCTTGGACCTCGGCCGCCGATAATTCGCGCCACTCGCCGGGGTGCATATTGCAGATCTTCAGAGGGCCAATGCGTACGCGAGTGAGTTGCAAGACAACAAAATGGGCCAGCGAGCACATTTTACGAATCTGTCGGTTACGCCCTTCGCCAAGGGTGAAGGCAATCTGGTGCGTGTTATCACGTCCGACACGAAGAACGGTGACCTCTACCGGACGAATCACATAGCCATCGATCTCCATGCGGGAACGCAGGATTTCGAT
>CAZSUM010000031.1:0-15690 GCA_964610015.1 uncultured Lentisphaeraceae bacterium | reverse complement strand
TTTCCCCCGGACGCTGAAAAAATGTCACATTCGCATGTATTGAATAACTCGTGAAACCCACCTGCCGCATCGCGTCCAGCACTGCGTCGCGGTCGTCCGAAACAACCATGAAGTCGATATCCAGCGTACTGCGCGAATAGCCGTAGTGATTGACCGCAAACCCACCCACCAATAAACACTCGACTCCTGCCGCAGACAGCTTGTTGGCCACCACGTCGAAAACAGTTCGCAAGTCGTTGATGGATGATGAGATGGACATGAGGGGAAAAATCCTAACGTGCGAGAGTGCAGGAAGCGAGTTATGCGTGAAAAGCAGAGTTAAGCGCGATAAGCGGGAGAGTTGGCAATAAGCAATGGGAAGAAGTTCGTTAGTGCGTTATTGCTGTTTCTTCAACTCCTGTCACAGAAAACAAGAAAATCGAAGTATTCAGTTGATGGGTTCTTGCCGATTCAGACTGATCCCGCATTGGATTTCTCCCCCTATCAACCTAATTATCATCAATCATCAGGCGGTTGCCCGGACAGCATCGCAAATACGCTCTTTTGCCTCGTCCCAACTGAGCGACTTGAGCATGACCGGCATCGGATCGTCTTCGGCATCGTCAAAGTAAACCAAACTCCTTAAGACGAGATACTCGGATCCTCTCGGATATTTGGCGGTGTACCATCCAAGCATTTCGCGGAGGGTGTAAGTTTGCAACAAAAATGCCAGATCGATGAAGTCTTTCTTACTGCCACGATTGGTAATCGCCTCCAATTTCATCGGCGCAATATCATACACAGCGGCCAGTCTCACTCCATCCGTTTGCAACGGTTCCGTCAGCCAAACATACGGGTAGTTTACAATATCGACTTTTATGCCTCTCACAAAGTAAGTTTCCACCACCTTGCTTCTGTTCACGAGTTCAACGCCGCCATACCTCTGTAATGCACGTTCTAACTCACTGCCCATCACTCCAAAGCTCCCGAACAAATCAAGATCCACTGATTTCCGGTGGCCAAGTTGCAAGGCCAGCGAAGTTCCGCCCACAAGCCGGATGCCGACAAGGGCGGGATCGCACTGAAGTTGCTTCAAGAGTTCCAAGGTGTCGGGTTCGATTGCCTCAACATGTAACATCGGAATGATTCCTTTGAAACCCGTCCCATCACGCACAGAAAAGACACCGATTTCGCGTCAAGCGACCGTAAGGATTGAGCGGTTTCAACAATCTCAGCAAGAGAATAGAGCATCCGCAACGCCTTCCAGTCGCCCAGACGGCCATATCCTAGAACGCGAGAAATCAGCCAACGTTTGTTGGCATGGGCATCGACCGTCTCGCGATCAACGTCCCAGAACAGCGCGGGCGTAAAATTGGCGATTTCAGGAGACATGAGAAGAAGTTCTAATGCGGGCAAAGCCCGCTACCCTCACCCCAACCCTCTCCCAGAGGGCGAGGGAGAGAAAAACGGCCTAGTACACTGTTTAATAAGAAATTTCGGACATGATTACATTATTCACATGATTATCAGCCATTGAATTCAATCCTGTCAACAAAACGAAGTTTGTAGCTATACAGGCTACTAGCTGGGTTTGCCCGCGGATCTCCGCGCATGAGAGTCGGTTCAGTTTATGCCTCGGCTTCAAACTGCCAAAATTCCGAAGGCGTCATGATTGCGATCCCATCAACCTGACAAAGATCTGTCAGGCCTTTGTCCCCTGTAACAATCGCATGGCATTGTGCCGTCAATGCTGTAGCCAGAATCTGATCGTCATCCGGATCACGACAAAGAGAAGTTGCCAAAGGTTTGGGATCAACCATCCGCACCCGGCTTTTAAGAAGACAAGCCACCTGACGGGCTTCTTCCGGCAAGAACTTGAACTTGCGCGTCAACACGTCGCACAGTTCATCTAAAATCGCTACGGACAACACAACCTCATGATGGACCACGCAATATTCAAGCAACTCACTGCATGTTCCGCGGGCAATGAAAGCCGCAATCAGCACGTTGGTGTCGAGAACGAGTTTCATGAGACCTGATTGAAAACGTCTTGATCTGTATAAATGCCCCGCTCTACCGCCTTGGGCACTAGGTTCTTGCGCAAGTTGCGAAACTGCCGCACAAACAGGTAGTCGCACACCGATTCGCGGACAATGTCGCTACGGGAAAGGCCTTCAACATCCGCGAAACGGTCCAACTCTTTCTTTACCTTATCTGGCAGACTAACGGTAATTGTACTACGCATAGCACTTCCTTTTTATTGTAATAGAATATCTTACAGCGGCATTCCGGTCAACTGCAAATGAGGGTTACCAACCTAGGAAGAAGGTCTAAAAGTGTCATCCGCGAAATGAAAAGTGTTTGTGTGAAAAATAGGTCACGATGATGGTGGTCAACACACACACGATATTTGCAATGGGTGGCGAGAGCTCAATAAAGGTCACCAGCAAATAGAGCAACAGGGCATTGATCAGCATCATGCCGCCGTAAACGACGTAGCACCGCAGATATTCGCGTAACATGTTGCCGCGCGTCTGAAAAACAATGAATTTGTATCCTAAGAACGCATTTGTGATGGCTAAAATATTCGCAGGAATCAATAACAGCAAATAGTGCACCTGCTGCCCAAACGAACGATAGAGTAATGCGTAAATACCTGCACCGAAAAGCGTGTTCCAAACACCAACCAGAAGGTAGCGCGCAAACGGCCAGTAGCAGCTGCACAACCGTGTTACCTTTTCCAAAAACCTCTTTTCCCATCTCTTGAGAATGGCAACTCTGGGGCACACAATTTCTTGGTGGGGACACCTCCCCGAGGTGTCCGCGGACGGTTCAGGGAACCGTCCCGAGCACCCACGCCCGTCACTCACTTATGCATGCCGCACTAACGTACCGCCCTTAGGCTTTCACATAACGAGCCGACGGCGTGACAAACGGCATCGCGTTACGCGTATCGACAATGAGTTGCGCCCATGACGCAAGCTGCTTATTGTCCACGCAAGCGTGCGCAGTGGCGATCAGCACGCAGTCGTACGAGGCAATCATCTCCTGACTCCAAACGATGGATCGCATCCCGGCCCACTGTGAATGCTCGCGTGTTGGCTTGATGATCGGCACGTAAGGATCATAGTAGGAAACTTCAGTCCCACGCTGTTTTAGTAGCTCCATCAGGATATAGCTGGATGACTCGCGGTCGTCATCAACATTGGCCTTGTAGGCTAACCCCATGACCAGCACCTTGCTACCATTGAGCGGTTTTTTAACTGTGTTCAACGCCTCGGCAACGCAGGTCACCACATGTTCCGGCATTTTAGTGTTAATCTCACCCGCCAGTTCGATGAAGCGTGTGGCTTGTCCGTACTCCCGCGCTTTCCAAGTTAGATAGAAGGGATCAATCGGAATACAGTGTCCGCCCAAGCCGGGTCCGGGGTAAAACGCCATAAACCCGAAAGGTTTGGTCTTAGCCGCGGCAATCACCTCCCAGATATCGATGCCCATAGCGGCATAAACGACTTTTAACTCGTTGACTAGGGCAATGTTGACGCACCGGAAAATATTTTCCATCAGCTTGGTCGCTTCGGCAGCACGGCAAGAGGAAACAGGCACCAGCGTTTTGATCGCGATCCCGTAGATCTCTTGTGCCTTGGCAAGGCATGCAGGAGTCAAGCCGCCAACGACCTTTGGGATGGAGGCCACAACGCTCTGTGGATTTCCCGGATCTTCCCGCTCAGGTGAAAATGCGAGGTAAAAATCCTTACCCGCCTCTAGTCCTGAGCCCTCTTCCAGCACGCGGCGCAGATCCTCATCCGTTGTACCGGGATAGGTCGAGGACTCCAAGGCCACCAACACGCCAGAGCGTAGATGTGGCGCTAACGCTCTCCCGGTTTCTACAATAAATGAGATATCCGGCTCGCGATTCTTGTTCAGCGGTGTGGGCACACAGATAATGACAGCATCCGCACCTTGCGCCAACACAAACTCAGTTGTCGCAATGAGTTGGCCTGACGTGAACTGCTCTTGGATGGATTCAGGGGTAATGTGTTTAATGTAGGAGCGACCCTGCTTGAGAGCTTCGACTTTCGAGGTGTCGATATCAATCCCAATGACTTTTGCACCCGAACGGCTGAACTGCAGCGCCAAGGGTAATCCCACATAACCAAGCCCAATAATTGCTACTGTTTTCATGATTTCTTCTTCTGCGTGTTCTTTTATTACGCTCACCGTGATGTCGCCATACCAACAAACCCATTAACTGCCCGCGTTTACTCTGATTTCCGGCGTAGCTTGGGCAGAAAACCCGTCGCACAACTCCAAGCCAGCACCCAAACCGTCAGAATTGCGGGATTACGGAAAGGCAAATCACCCATTGAATGACAGACCGTCGCAGTTGTACCCACCACAATCGCAATAATCTCTGGTGGTAGCCGATAGATCCAACGGGGTCTTGCCTGACCTCCATGTGAAGGTTCGGCTTTGGCCAGCTCCCGGCTCATGGCCAGTGTCTTCCAAAGTAAGGGAAAAATCAATGCCGAGGCACATAACAGGAGAAGTCCATAACCAACCATGCCCTGTTCAGCCAAAAACTGAAGAGAGTCGTTATGCACATTTGCGCCGCCTTCGATCTGCATCCGCTTCGTCTCTTCGGGCGTGAGATACTGAACCAGGTAGTGCGGATAGCCCCAACCGCCGACACCAAACACAGGGTGGTCGTTAAAGATCTCCCGGGCAATTCGCCCATGATAGTAAGCGCTCCCGGTTACCCGCTCAACAACCGCCTTGGGCGTAATGGTTGCCACTTCATGCTTCAACGCCTTAGGCGCAAACACAGTGAGTGTCAGCCCCATGATAAAGAGCGCCCCAAACAAAATGGTGAGGATTACCATATGTCCCCCACTCATCGTTTTCTGCCAAGCGGCAATCACGATGTATGCGCTCAACACCAGTGCCGCGACGCCGCAAAGTAGAATCGCAGCACGGCTCAATGAGGCAAAAGCCCCAGCGAAATTTAGCAGAACCGCTGCCAACAGATAGTTGCTCTCAAAAATCGTGCGCTCATCAAAAACACTCGTTTCATGATTTGCTGCGGCAGCAGGGCCCATCCAGTGTTCGCCCAATCGACTAAACCAAAGCCCAGTCGAGAGCGCAAACAACAGGGTAAAGAACGCGCCAGCAAAATTGGGATACCCAAAGGTTGAGAAGAAGTGCGAAAAGGGTTGATCGCCCCAAAAAATACTCTTGGCATCTGTTGCCAATTGTAGAAACCCAAGTAACGCCAACAAAGCGCCGTTCCAACAGAGACACTCCAACAACAGTCGCTTACTCTTTTTAAGCAATCCGTGCTTAGCCGCCAGAGCGGCGATCAACGCTGGGGGAAACCAGAGGAGCAGACTGGCATGTTCGCTCGGATTGACGCAAAACGGCAGAAAGGATATGGGGGGAATCGCGTTGAGCCAAGTTTTTGTTTCAGGGTTGTAGGTGGGGTAGCCAGCCACATTGAAAAGCGGGATCACGAGACAAAGGATCAATAGTAGCGAGAGATAGAGCAAGGGATCACGGACCAATCCGCGCCAAACCCTTCGACGCGCCTCCATTAGACTCTCCGTACTTTTGGCTTGCGGAAAGACCAGCAATGCCTCAAGGGTAAACCCTGCCAGCCAAGGAATGACGGCCAATAGCAAGTCGGGCCGTGTGCCGCCATGTATCCAGGCAAATGCGCTCGCCAGAATAACGAGATGGAGGAAGAGAAATTGACGTGTAAAAAAGGTCATGAGGTAGTACGTGCTTTCAGGTTATGAATCCCTTATAAGGGGTGGGAGTCTATTTCTTCTTCTAACCGTCCTTTTTGGCTAACTCTGTCTGACGCATAAATCGTTCTAACGCTTCTTCCCAGTGCGGCATGGGCAAAAGACCCGCAAGGCGCAACACGCGTTTCTCCAGACGTGAATTAGCAGGCCGCGGTGCAGGCCGCGGGAAGTCTGCTGTTGTACATGATTCTAAACCGCGCGTCAGACGGGCAGACCGGAAAATAGCGTGCGCAAACTCGTTCCAAGTGGCTTCCCCTTCACAGGTTCCATGCACCACCCCGGGAATTGGCTTTTCCAACAGCTGTGCGATGAGTCCCGCGACTGCGTCAGTCGAAGTCGGGTTGCCAATTTGATCATTCACGACTTTTAAAGGATCGCCCGTCTGCGCGCCAAGTCGCAACATGGTGTGGACGAAACTGGGGCCGCCTTCACCATAGAGCCAAGCAATACGCACAATGGTATGATCTGGACAGTGCGCTTGTACCGCCTGCTCGCCCGCTCGTTTACTAGCGCCATATACGGTTTTCGGCGCAGGGCAATCAAACTCATGATACGGCCGATCAGACAGGCCATCAAATACGTAATCCGTCGAGATGGCAATCATGCGTGCGCCCTGACGGGCGGCGGACTGGGCCACATAGGCACTTCCCAAAGCGTTAATCCGATAAGCGGTGTCAGGATCTGTTTCGCAGGCATCCACTTGTGTCATTGCCGCGCAGTGGATGACCACATCCGGCCGAAACGCGGCAACCGCTTGCCCAATGCTACGTCCATCCGTAATGTCCACCTCGGGCAGGTCCGCAACAAACACCTCATGATGCCGGAAGTGACGCTGCAGCGTCCTTCCGAGCATGCCTCGTCCGCCTGTGATAAGTAGTTTCACTAATAACGATAGTGTTCGGGTTTGTAGGGGCCGTTGACAGGGACGCCGATATAGTCAGCCTGAGCTTGCGAAAGCGTCGTCAGCTTGGCACCCAATTGACCGAGATGAAGGCGTGCGACCTCTTCATCTAGCTCCTTGGGAAGCCGATAGACATCAATTTCCAATGCCTCGCTCCACAACTTGATCTGAGCAAGCGTTTGATTGGTAAAACTGTTGGACATCACAAAGCTCGGATGACCCGTCGCACAGCCAAGATTGACCAGACGCCCCTCAGCCAGCAAATAGATGCAATGCCCATCTGGGAAGATGTATTTATCAACCTGTGGTTTGATATTGACATGCTGAACACCTGGCCATGATTTGAGTTTAGCGACTTGGATCTCGTTGTCAAAATGGCCAATATTACAGACAATCGCCTGATCGCGCATGCGACTCATGTGCTCAGCTGTGATGACATCTCGGTTACCCGTTGTCGTCACATAGATATTGGCAAACGGCAAGGCTTCCTCAATTGTTGTGACCTTGAAGCCTGCCATACAGGCCTGCAACGCACAGATTGGATCAACCTCTGAGACCCAAACTTGGGCTTTGTGTTCTTTGAGTGCTTCCGAAGACCCTTTGCCGACATCCCCATACCCGCACACAAAGGCGACCTTGCCCGCGACCATCACATCCATGGCGCGTTTGATTCCATCAACCAGTGACTCACGACATCCATAGGTGTTGTCGAACTTCGATTTCGTAACCGAGTCGTTGACGTTAATGGCAGGCACGAGTAACTTTTTGTCAGCCGCAAGCTGATAAAGCCGATGGACTCCCGTCGTGGTTTCTTCCGAGACGCCTTTCCACTCAACAACCACACGTCCAAACCAACCGGGTTCATCCTTCAGAATTTGCTTGAGCAATGCATTGATGACCTGCAGCTCTTCCACATCCGTCGGCTCGTCCAGAAACGCGGCATCCTTCTCAGCGGCAAGACCACGGTGCAACAACATCGTCGCATCACCGCCATCGTCAACGATCAAATGAGGGCCTGAACCATCCGCCCACGTGAGCGCCTGCTTGGTGCACCACCAGTACTCTTTAAGGGTCTCGCCTTTCCAGGCAAAGACCGGAACTCCGCTTGCAGCGATCGCTGCAGCAGCGTGGTCCTGGGTGGAAAAGATGTTGCAAGATGCCCAACGTACATCCGCGCCAAGCTCCACCAAGGTTTCAATCAACACCGCAGTCTCGATGGTCATGTGCAAGCTGCCCATGATGCGTGCACCCTTGAGCGGTTTTTGCGGACCGTACTTGGCACGCGTCGCCATCAGACCGGGCATCTCTTTTTCAGCAATCTCAATGGCCCTGCGGCCCCAGTCGGCCAAGCCGATGTCTTTGATTTTGTAGTTCATAGGCTTTTCTTTTGTAATTGCGACCACTCAGAGGTCGCAATGCAGAGAGTAAAAAATGAGAGGGTTAAAGCTTTTACGCTCGGATTCGCAACCTCTGCGTGGTTGCGCAAACTATTATTTCAATCTCGCGGCAGAACGCAATGCGGAGACGCGGTCAGTCTTTTCCCAAGGGAAACCCGTGCGCCCAAAATGCCCGTAATTCGAGGTTTGGCGATAGCTCCAGCCCTTGGGTTTGGCCAACCCGAGATCTTTGATGAGCATGCCCGGACGAAAATCAAAGATCTCGTTAGCCATTAAAATCTTGGCAATCTTAATCTCTGGAATCTTGGCTGTACCATAAGTACTGACATTGATACTAAGCGGTTTGGCTACGCCAATTGCATAAGCGACCTGAATCTCACACTTCTCAGCCAAACCCGCAGCCACAATATTCTTTGCTGCATACCGGCAATAGTAGGCTGCAGAACGGTCAACTTTGGAGGGATCCTTACCTGAAAAAGCGCCGCCTCCATGCGATCCCACCCCGCCATAGGTATCAACAATGATCTTACGTCCGGTGAGCCCAGAATCTCCACATGGACCGCCTATTACAAAACGCCCGGTGGGGTTGATGTAAAATTTGGTCTTGTTGGTCACCATCCCCGTGTCTTTCAAAAAGGCGCGTGCGTTTTCTTCCAATTCCTTGCGAATGCGCGTAATGGGGACCTCACTTGTTTGGTGCGAAATCACCACAGCGGTAATTTCCTTAGCTACACCATCCTCGTGCAACACGCTGACCTGCGCTTTGGAATCCGGCCGCAGATAAGGGATCTCACTGTTTTTGCGTAACACCGTGAAAAATTGCAAGAGCGTATGAGCATACACAATCGGCGCCGGCATCAGTTGCGGAGTCGCGTTTGACGCATACCCGAACATCATCCCCTGATCACCCGCACCCTGCGCTTCAAGCTTGATCTTGTTGACCCCTTGCGCGATATCGAGCGATTGACCATGAAGTGCACTGACATAGTTGAAGGTGTCATAGCTGAACCCCTCACTTGGTGTGTCATACCCAATATCGCGAACTACATCACGTGCAATCTGCTGTGGATTGATTTGATCCCAATTTTTGCAGGTGATCTCACCCACATTGACGACCAAGTTGGTGCCCGCGGCGGTTTCACACGCCACATGCGCCATTGAATCATTCTTGATACAAGCGTCCAGAATTGCATCGGAGATCTGGTCGCACACTTTGTCTGGATGTCCCTCAGAGACCGACTCAGAGGAGTAGATATGCCGCATGTTTAGCTTGCTCATGCCTTGTTTTCCTTTAGTGCCACAGAGGTGAGAAGCTGTCGCCTATGCCTCAAAAAGTCGACAGCGCTTGCAAACCCCCTCTGATAACCGTTTTTAAAAAGACTCCGTCCCCGCAAAGTATGCAGAAGAACACTCCCACAAACTTCGTAACTCGTTATAAATCAGATAATTACACATTCAGAACCTAATCTTATCCACCAACTCTTTAGTCTGGTTCTGCTTGGTTTGAAAGCTTAACATAAGCGAATAATCCGTTGCAAGAGACAACTATCCGTTTGTCGGATTCAGAATTCAAAAAAGGACGGCTCGCAGGTCCCTATCTCGCCGGTCCTAATCCGCAGACGCCTTGGCGGAGGAGGCGAGCCGTCCGCAGATCCCTGTCTCAAACGCTGCGCCATGCACTTTTTATAAGAACCATTTGACACTCAAATCGGTTTGGACTAGTGTTGATGCTTTCCAAATTCAATGAAGGAGCCTATGCCATGGAAATTATAATTTGTTCATCCGCTGATGAAGCCAGCCGTTTGGCTGGTGATCTCATTAACAAAGCGGTTCGCGAAAAGCCCGCCACCATTTTGGGGCTCGCAACGGGTAGCACCCCCTTGAAACTCTATCAGCAGATGATTCAGGCCTCTCAGTCTGGACTCGATTACAGCAAAGTTCGCACCTTTAATTTGGATGAATACTACGGCATTTCAGAGGATCACCCGCAGTCTTATCGAAAATTCATGAACGACACCCTCTTCTCGAAATTAAATATTAATCTGGCCAACACACGCGTTCTGGATGGACTCGCCCGCGATGTCCCCGCGCATTGTGCCGCGTTTGAAGCTGAAATCCAAGCTGCCGGGGGCATTGACATTCAGGTTCTCGGGATCGGGAGTGATGGTCACATCGGCTTTAACGAGCCCGCCTCTTCGCTCGCCTCGCGAACCCGTTTGGTCACTCTCACGCCGCAAACCATTAGCGACAACGCTCGCTTTTTCGCAACCACCGATGACGTCCCTCGCTATGCCCTTTCCATGGGTGTCGGCACGATTCTCGAAGCAAAAAAATGTATCCTCCTTGGCTTTGGTGCTAACAAAGCACGTGCTGTCAAAGGCGCAATTGAAGAGGGTATTACACAGTTTAATCCCGCATCTGCGCTTCAGTTGCATGCCAATACGGTCGTGTTTCTAGATGAAGCCGCAGCAGCTGACCTCGCTCTCAAGGATTACTACCGCTGGGTCGCAGCCAACCCGCCGCTCTAAAGCTCAGGCGTCTCCCATGCGTCTCCTGCAACCACATGCCCCCCTGGTTGGTGCAACCAGTGTGGGAGGTGCGTCTGAAGCGGCGAGGGCTCCAGCCGCGCGCTTGCCAACTGGTCTAGCGGATGCCAACGAAATCCAATCCACGTTTCCACGGCTGTCACCGCGTGTTCGGGTATTAACTCTGGAATCCGCATCTCAAAAACCAGATTGATCTCTGTGTGCGGGACTCCTTTTTGTACGAACGCATGCTCACAACACCCCAGAAAAGTGCCGACCTCAGCCACGCATCCCAGTTCTTCGAGGATTTCCCGCTCCAGCGCTTGCCGCCCTGTTTCGCGAAATTCAATATGCCCGCCCGGTAAATAAGTCAGCTCCGACCCCTTACCGTAACAGAGGAGTAGCTGTCCCGCTACAACATAGACACCCCGTGCAATAACTTCAACTGTCGCTTTTTCGTACCTCATTGGTTCCACTCTCACTGCTCGACCACACACTTCCAGATGCCGCACTCAGTTACTTTTGAGCATCTCATTTGGATCACAAGGCCCTAACGGCCATGGATAAGCACCCAGAACCACTAACGCCGCACCTGCTAAAAAAAGTGACCCACAAACCAGCACCACGCCCTCATTCGCAACCGCCCAGGCCTGTGCCAACCGCAATGCTTCCGCCACCTCCACACACGCCTTGACCTCGCGATAACCCGCTACCCGCATAATTCCCACACACTGATCCGCTGTCAGCGTCCTCGGATTGGGGACCGCGACCCCCCACGCGCATTTCACCACGGGCGCCAGCACCCGCAAGTGCCCCAACGCATCTTTGTCGCCACAAAACCCGGCGACTAACCCGATCGGGGCCTTGACTTTACACTGACGCAACGCCTCACGCAACGCGCGCGCCCCCTCGGGATTGTGCGCACCATCAATTACAACCGGCGGTGCAGAGGCCACCAACTGAAAACGCCCGGGCCAGCAAACCTGTGAAAATCCCGTGACAAACGCCTCATCCGGAAGCGTCACCCCCAAGCGTGACACCTCCTCCAAGGCGGCCATTGCAGCCGCAACATTCTCAACCTGAAAGGCACCGGCTAGGGGCAAGCGCAGGGAAGCTAAGGTGCGTTCCGATGTTGTTATTTTGAGCGTCTGCCCCGCAAGCTCACTGTGCGTAACCGCAATCGTGACCTCCTCAGCCGCATCGACAAACCGCGCTTGCTGTTGCAAAGCCACCTGCGCAATCGTTGCCCGTGCCTCCTCCGGCATCGCTGCACAGATAACCGGACGTCCGGGTTTAATGATTCCCGCTTTTTCGCCGGCGATCTGTGCTAGGGTCGCTCCCAACCAATCACAATGATCCAACCCAATTCGCGTCACCACACTCACAAGCGGCATCACGACATTGGTGGCATCCAGTCTGCCACCTAAACCGGTCTCCAATACCACAAGCTTTATTCCTGCTGTTCGAAAGAGAACAAAGGCAATGGCTGTCAGACACTCAAAAAACGTAACCGAGATCTTGGTCTCTGCTTCAAGTGCCTGGATGACCCCTACGACCTCCTGAGCTGCGGTTTCAAGGTGCTCATCCGAAACAGGCATGCCATTGATAAAAAACCGCTCGTTTAACCGCACCAAATGTGGCGAGGTGTATCGCCCTACCGCATAGCCCGCTGCCCGCAAAACGGATTCACACAAGGCCGCGACAGCCCCTTTGCCATTGGTACCCGCAATGTGAATCGCCGCAATATCCCGTTCGGGATTTCCCAACCGTGAGAGCACCTGCGTAAGGGTATCTAACCCTGGGCGCATCCCAAACCGTTGACGGGAGGCTAACTCTTGTAACAACGTCGTCATAGCCAAAGAGTGTACCTTATCCTGCGCGCCATCCGCTACAAAAACACCTGCTCTTCTTAAATTTCAAACGCCTTTCCACACGCTAACCCATGTCTCCTCTCTCTCTTTCTATGCGTTAGCAACGCGTTATCCTTGTCGTCACTGATGCCAAGAGCTATCATGCGGTTATGCGCAAAACAGTCTACACTTGGGTGGCGGTCTGGTTATTTACACAGGTTGGTCTTGTACGATCGGAGGAGCTTATGAACCCTGCTTGGCATCAGCTAACCGCAGAAGAAGCACGTGTCATTCTCAATAAAGGCACTGAAGCCCCCTTTAGCGGCAAATTATTGCGTCATACTCAACCGGGTATTTACACCTGTCGACAGTGCGGCGCAGCACTCTATCGCTCAGAAGATAAGTTCGACGCTGGGTGCGGATGGCCCGCTTTTGACGATGAAGTCCCGGGTGCTGTCGAACACCGTCCTGATGCTGACGGACGCCGAACGGAAATTCTTTGCGCAACGTGTCAGGGTCATCTGGGCCATGTGTTTACAGGAGAACGCCTCACCCCACGCAATGTGCGACACTGTGTCAATTCCATCTCCATGGATTTTATGACAGAGGCCCAAGCCGCACAGACCTTTGAAAAGGCTTTCTTTGCCGGTGGCTGTTTCTGGGGTGTCGAGTACTACCTGCAACAAGCACGCGGCGTGATTCGCGCGAGTAGCGGATATACGGGTGGTCACTCTACGCAGCCCACTTATCAAGAGGTCTGCCAAGGCGATACCGGACATATCGAAGCCGTTGAGGTGCTTTTCGATCCGCGCCAGACCAATTATGAACGCCTCGCCCGACGCTTTTTCGAAATACACGATCCCACCCAAGTCGACCGTCAGGGACCGGATATCGGCATCCAGTACCGCTCAGTCGTGTTTGTTGTGAATGACGCACAACGGAAAATCATTGAGAACCTGATCGCCCTACTACGCACCAAAGGCTTTCAGGTGGCGACACGCATTGAACCCGCTCACCCCTTCTGGCCAGCCGAGAAATACCATCAAGACTATTACTTCAAAAAAGGCACGACCCCCTATTGTCACCTGCCTGTTAACCGTTTTGGAGACAACCCGTCTCACTAGGAGCAGATCAGGAATGTCTTCTCACCTGAGCCTTTCACACCTCCCCGCTCATGACTGGTTAAGTGTAGCGGTGTGCCTCCTTGCTACCACACACCTTCTGGCGGCTCCCTCCTTTCGTGCGGATCGTAACTATCCCAATCTCGGTCTTCGCTGTCGTGTACTCGCCCATTCAGAACCTGAACCCATCGCTCAGTTTAAAACGTATTCCTACACCTTTACCCGTCAAAGAGTCGAACCTGTTGGTCTACGCCTTTCGCCTCAAAACACGCGACCGCACAGGCACCACATCCCCCTCGTGTTGGTACTGCGCCATCGTGCGACTGGCCGACCAAACGCCACTGCCTGTGATGCGCCGCATCTTTGAAACTCAATTTCTCGCGCATGTCAGTGCACTCCCACAAAACAGCCTCACTTCTCAATCCACCGTCCAGTCACGCACACTCACGCCCACCTTGTCCACCCACACAACCACTGAACCGATGATCCCTGAGCATCCCAGTCGAACAGCAGCCCGCCAAAGTATTGCCAACATGAAAGACTGGTGGTATGCCGAAACGGCGGAGTATTTCTTTATCTCCAATATTCGTAGCTCTTCAGGCAAAGCCCTGATTCGTGCGTTGCAGCTCCAGTTGCCAGCCCTTCGAAGCGCTTTTGCCAAGTTGATTCAACCTTTTGAAAACGTCACAGATATCAGCGTTGTACGCATTTTTGAGTCGCAGGCAGCCTATCAGCAATATGTGGGCCCGGATTATGCCTGGAGTGCGGGTCTTTGGTCGCTGATTTATTATCTGCGTAAAGGTGTGCCAGCCATGAAAACAGAGGCGTATGCCTCTATTCTCAACACCTATCTAACGACTCTCGCACAGACTCATCAGGCCGATACCGCAACCACGGTTGCTTTTAAAGAGATTGACCTCTCGAGTTTCCAACAGCAGTTCAAAACCTTCTGGCAACGCGGACGCAGTCGCGCCCAGCGCTATGACCCGCTTGCGGAATAGGCCTTTGCGACCTTCCCTTTGCCTTGCGCCAAACCAGCGAGGTTACTACAATACGCCTATTCAATGAATACCCCCTATCCAATCTTTGACTTTCATGTGCATCTTTATCCCGACGCTTTGGCGGGAAAAGTTGTTCCTCAGCTTGCCAGTCGTTTTGGCAATCCCGCTGCCTTTAATGGGACGGTGTGTGGACTTAAACAAGATTTCACGACAAGCGGCATTTGCGGCGCGCTTAATCTACCCGTGGCAACTCACCCAGATCAGGTTGTTAAAATCAATCAATGGGCTGCCGCGAATAATCAGGGCCCTGTCTATAGCCTCGCCACCCTCCACCCCGACACGCCACACCTCACTAGAGCCCTTTTATCTATTCACGCCGCTGGGTTTAAAGGCATTAAACTCCACCCCGAATATCAGACGTTCAAACTGGACGACCCACGCCTTGAGCCTGTCTGGGAGAGCTGTAGCGCCTTGGGACTCTTTGTTTTTCTGCATGCTGGCGGCGAACGAGTTTTTCAGCCGCCCTTTCACTCCACCCCGGCAACCATCAGCACGTTGCTCGCGCGTTACCCGCGCTTGCGCCTCGTTGCTGCGCATCTCGGCGGATTTCGCATGTGGGACGAATCCGAGGCTTATCTGATTGGTAAGCCGCTTGATCTCGATCTCTCTCACACGCTTTTCTGGATGCCTGAAGAGCAAATTGTGCGGATGATCCGCGCACATGGCGCAGCACGTATTCTCTTTGGTACCGACGCGCCTTGGCAATGCCCAGCAACGGTGCTGGCAGCCTTTCTCAAACTCCCCCTTTCTTCAGATGAACAACGGCAGATTCTCTGGGGAAATGCCGCACGACTGCTTAATCTCCCTTCTGCAACCACGCTACACGTGCCGCAGAGGAACTATGGATCACAGGTGGCTTCATGACCATTGCCATTGTTGGACTCGGTTTAATTGGCGGCTCCTTTGCCAAAGACTTGCGTCAAGACGGCCTCGCAACCAGCCTCCTTGGGGTGGAAACGTCCCCTGAGCATGCCGCACGAGCCTTAGCACTCGGACTGGTCGATCAAGTCGTTTCATTGACCGAAGCCCTTTCCTCTGCGCAAGCCCTGTTG
>CAZSUM010000030.1:2721-15847 GCA_964610015.1 uncultured Lentisphaeraceae bacterium | reverse complement strand
CCGCCTCACCGCTGACGTTGGCTGCTTGACAAATGCATCCGAATCAGCCATATTGGTATGTATGAAAACAACACTCAACATAGATGACGGAATCTTAGCGCAGGCATCGCGACTGACCGGGGTAAACGAGAAGACCTCTCTGGTTCGCATGGGGCTTGAAGCCCTTGTCGCACGCTACAGCGCGCGACGTCTGGCTGCGCTCGGTGGTTCTGAACGCGGTGCCAAGCACATTCCTCGCCGGAGGACGGCTTAGTGGTGCTCGTGGACACCTCCGTTTGGGTCGACCACTTCCGTGTAGCGAGCGGCAGTCTGGCATCACTCTTGGAAATAGACGAGGTTGCCATGCATCCGTTTGTCTTGGGGGAACTCGCCTGCGGTAACTTGGCGAACCGGAAGGAAATCATTTCCTTGTTGCACGCCCTCCCGCTTGTGAACAAGGTCGAGGACGATGAGCTTCTGCTGTTCATGGAGCGGCACGCTCTTATGGGTCGTGGCGTTGGCCTGATTGATGTGCACCTGCTGGCATCGTGTCATCTGGATGGATGCCGGTTGTGGACGAAAGACAAACGGCTCCAAACCATCGCGACCGAGATGGAAATCGGATTCAGCCAACATCTGCCTGGCGGCGACGCCTAAAGTCGTGCATCCGGAAAGCGTTGGGCAGGACAAAGATGAAGTCCTTTCAGACACACAGGAAGTAGAGGGGCATTCTCTACCGGGCAATCTCCCTCCTCATCCTGTCGCTCGCCGTTGTCCTTCCTTCGCTCGCCGTGGCCAAGGCAATTCGGGGGCTTAACGTTAAGTACGTCATCGCATACCTAGCAGGAATCTCGGCAGCGACAGCGTGCGCCTACTGGTTCGACAAGAAGAAAGCGGAGACGGCTTCATGGCGGACGCCAGAGAAGACGCTTCATTCCTTTTTTTCAAAAGCGTGCATTTCATTTTGCACTTCGCGGCAGCGAAATTAATACTGGATTTAACCTTGACATTAAACATATGTATTCATAAATTAAAATCGTTTTGAAAAACTGATTGATTAAATCTTGGCTTTGTGAATAGCCGATGACTATTCACGACCTGACAGGAGGAGTGCCATGAGAACAGTACCTGTAAAGTTGTTTCTGTTTTTGACGACAGCCTATTTTGGGCTAACCCTTGTCACGATATCCGATCCGAGCCTATTATTCAGTGATGACTTCAGCACTGCAACAGCGGGGTCAATCGCTACCCCAAGTAGTTCAGCATGGAGCACTTCAACCTGTTATACCGTCTTTACCTGCATCTATCCTGCGGGGGAATGTGTCAAACTCGGCAAGGCGGATGAAGGCGGTGTGTTGACCACCACCAATATGGCCCTCCAAGCTGGGACCCTCTATGTTCAAGTAGACGCCTTGGGATGGGCAAGCGATGAAAAGAGTTTTTGTGTGTCGGATGGGTCCGAGTCACATGAATTGACCTGTTTATACGACAAAAGCACGACAACTCAGTTTCAAACCTTCACACAGGAAATCGCGGTTGCCGCTGGTGTCCGATCCATCAGCTTTTCAACAGAGAATGGTCAGCGGATCTTTCTTGATAACATTCTCATCACACACACTCTCAGCGAAGATCAAAGTCCCTTGGATTTTTTCGTTTATCACCACTCTCCGACCTCTTTAGTGGCGCTCAGTGAACTCTCGTTCACAATCACAGCTTCAATAAGCGGTACACCAACAAATATCCTCTATGCAAGCGGATTACCTGAAAACGCTAACTACACATTTAACGACAACCTCTTTACTTGGACGCCATCACTCACCCAGACTGGCACGTACACACTGGTCTTTACAGCCCTAGATGCGTCTGGCACAACTCACGAAAAGCAACTTGGCGTGACTGTTCTGCCACTCCTTTTAGCAGCTCCCGCTAACTTGACTGTATCCAACCTCACGTATCGCGCATTTCAAATCTCATGGGATCCAGTCCCCGCCGCAACAGAAGGCTATTGTGTCGATGTCATACAGGGAAGCACAACCACCAACACACCAGAAACAGATGTGGAGACGTTTTTTGAGATCGACCAGTCTGGACTAGTTATCGCCCCCACTGGATGGTTTTTTTCAGGTGTGACGGAAACATATGCCACTCCCGAGTTTGTCGAACTGAAGCTCAATGATGCTGAGGATCGTGTGACAACCAAATGGTATCCAAACCCTGTGAGTCAACTCAACTTTCGTCTCAGGGGGTATGCCACCCATTCTGACTCCAACAATGTTCTAGCCGTGTATGGCTCAACCAATGGCGTTGTCTGGCAAAAAATTGGACACTACAGCACGCAACTGGATGAAGATGGCGATGATGAGAACAATATCTTTACCAGCACAACCCAGGATCTGGATAAATCCCTCTTACTGACAGATGAGAACGATTATCACCAGTTCAGTTTTGTTTATGAGAACAAGGAGTATGGCAACATTGGCCTTGCTCAAATATCGGCACTCTACCCCGGAAGTGGTAGCCACTTTGTCAAAAACTGGCAAGCCGTTAAAACAGAGGCCCAAACCCTAGCGATCAGCGGCGTCCCTTCTGCCTGTGAATTGATTGTACGCGTCAGTGCACAAAATGAGACGGACCTGTGTACCTCACAGATCCGCCTCATCACACCTGATTGTCAACGTGAGACTATTCTTATGTTGCAATAATCTCGCGTACGTGTGCTACAGGGTGACCCACTGACCGCTCGCAGCTGATGCGAGCACGGCATCGCACACCTTAGCGGTAGCCAATGCTTCACGGAAAGTCGGCGACGCGGGCTTGCCGGAATCCAATCCCTCAAGAAAATCTTTTAATTGATGCGTAAAGGATTCGCCATAACCGATTGACAGTCCAGGCACCCACCAGTTTTTCATATAGGGATGGTCCCCATCACTCACATGAATGCTCCGCCATCCGCGCAATACGCCCTCATCGCGATGATCAAAGTATTGTAGCCGATGCAGATCATGCAAATCCCAACGAATGGAAGCCTGCTCACCATTGATTTCAAAGGTGAAGAGCGCCTTATGACCACGTGCATAGCGAGTGGATTCAAAGTTACCGAGAGACCCATTTGCAAAACGACAGAGGAACGTACAGGCATCGTCGATTTTAACGGGTTCTACTTTGCCGGTTTCAACGTTCTTTCGTTCCTTGATAAAGGTTTCAGTTAGCGCTGTCAGATCTTTGATGGGACCATTCTGCCAAAGGGCCAGATCAATGCAATGGGCCAGCAAATCACCGGTAACGCCAGAACCAGCCGCCTTAGCATCTAGACGCCACGTCGCCATACCCCCTTGCGGCACATCAGCTGAAATGGTCCAGTCCTGCAAAAAGTTTGCACGATAATGAAAAATCTTCCCGAGCTTGCCTTGATCAATCAGTTGTTTGGCGAGCATCACTGCGGGCATCCGGCGATAATTGAATGAAACCATATTCGCTACACCAGCCGCCTCGACCGCCTCAGTCATCGTCAACGCCTCTTCGCTGTTACGCGCAATGGGCTTTTCACAGATCACCATCTTCCCTGCCTTGGCTGCGGCAATCGCGACTTCGGCATGAACATTATTGGGAAGGCAGATCTCAATAAGATCAATATTCTTATCTGCAACAACCTTGTGCCAGTCGGTTTCCCAAGATTCATACCCCCAGCGTTCGGCAAATGCTTTCGCCTCGGCCTCAACCAACCCACAGACTGTTTTGAGGACGGGCTGATACGCCAAATCAAAGAAGTTATTAACCCGGCGGTACGCATTGGAATGCGTACGCGCCATAAAGCCATACCCAATCATGCCAATGTTCAGTGTTTTCTTGGCTACCATAAAAAGAATCCCTTTTTTATCTCATGTCTATCGAGTTATTCGTCCCACCCATGGGCCTCACGCACTTGGCTCATCACCCCCAGAATGCTGTTCCAAGTAGACGGGCACATCATGACCTCGTTGGTAAACATGCATCCATCCCAACAGAGATGCCGAATCGTGCGTGTCAATTCCCCCGCCTCATCGCGTAACCACTGTCCTGCACACCAGACAATATCCAATTTCCCATTTAGATCATCCGGTAGACAATGGCGTCCAGTTTTATCGTGTGAGCCTTGCCCCTTGACAGTGGCATCGTTCTGGGCCACATGAAAATCAATGGTCCACGGCCGCAACGCGGTAACGAGTTGCGTATAGGCCGCACGAAACGTGGCGGTATCGCTCCACTCAAAGTTTTCAGGAACAATTCGCGCTTCCGGTGCATTGGTTCCCAACAAATAGAGTAACGTATGCGCCATATCCGCCTGAAAGCCCAAGGTCTGGGGACGATCAACGCCTTCAAGCACGTCGAGCATAGCGCGCCATGAATGCATTCCTCCCCAGCAAACTTCGCCTTCGGCGGCCAACCACTCACCCGCATCCTCAGCGATATCACACGCTTGCGAGAAGGTTTCAATCACGCGGCGGGTATTCGCTACAGGGTCTTTTGCCCAATCAGCGACACCGCCGGATGAGTCAATACGAACAACGCCAGAGGGGCGTACGCCCAATTCGCGCAAGGTCTGACCAATACGACACGCCTTGCGGACCTGCTCCAGCCAATGCGCACGTTTTGATGCATCACCAAACGCGCAGCCGCTCCATACCGGAGCAACCAGCGAACCGACCTCTAGCCCTTTCGCACCGATGGTTTCCGCGAGGCGTTTCAGGTCATCGTCGGTGGCATCAATATCCACATGCGGCGCGCAGAGAAAAAGATCAATGCCCTCAAACTTGCTGCCATTCACAGCTGCCGCCGTCGTGAGATCAATCATTGTATCGAGGCTGATAATTGGCTCTGGTGTTCCTGGACCTTTGCCCACAACACCTGGCCAAGTGGCGTTGTGTAGCTTCGGATATCGGGTACTCATTTCCGAACTCCGATCTCTGGCGCATCGGGGTTGACCTCTGGCCCAAAGTAGCGCAAGAGCTCCAACGGCTCGCTGGCAGAGTTATTCACATAGGTGACCCCTGCACGTGCGGCGTCCTGAACTACAAAGAATTCGTCATCCGTCATGTCGTGAAAGCGAATCAAATTGGGACTGGAGAGACGCTGCCCATTGATCGTGCCTTCACCCTGTACTGCAATTAAACAGTAGGCCCCATTGTCCTTGATCGTGCAGGAACAACCCGGTAGAACAGTCAAACGCTTGGCAGTCACACACTGCCAACCTTTGACTCGCCCATAGTTGATCCAGTAATCCAAATATCCATCTTTTTGCGAACCGCTTGAGAGAACGGGTTCCAAGAAGTGGTTCTTGTAGAAATTTGGATCCGTGTTTTCCTTGAGGTCAACCATGCTGGCGATAAAATCCAGATCCTTCTGCTTTTTCTTTGGAACATCCTTGACCAACAAAGACCAAGGCACATAGTTCTCATCGACCAGATTCTGAAACATGGCAAAGACATCCGACCCCCACTGAGGCTCGTAAGTGCAAAGTGACCCCGGTGCATGGAGCACATTTGGTGGCACAAACCAACCTGTTCCAATCTTAAGCCGATAGGCCTGTGAGATATCGGTAATCCCGTTGTCGCCCTTGTTCCAGCGCTCTAGACAGCGAATAATATCCGCCTTTGTCGTTCCCGGCACCAAGCCAAAAAAGGTATACGGGAAACGCGCACCCAGATTATTGTGCTGGGGTGGGAAGTAGTACGACTCCGGTTTGCCCTCCTGTCCAACCAACTTGGCGAGTTTGTCATCTTGGTGCAAGTGGTGTGGCAGAGGTCCGAGATTATCGAAGAACTTGCTGTAGACGGGCCAACGATGATACTTCTTCCAAATCTTGGGCCCCACAACTGCGGCGCCCATTTCTTCGACCACATCGCGTAAAAGCACGCGCTTGTTCTCAAAGACAACATAGCTAAGCCCTTCATCCGGCAGGCGCCCTTCATTGGCTGCCTCGGTGGTTGAACCAAACCAGCGTTCATCAATTCCACCCCGGTCGAGCCCAAACGCAAAGAGGTCATCTGGGTGCAACTTCAACCTGCGTCCGGGATAACAGAACACGCGCGGAACCCAGTTCGGCGCTAGTCGTAAAACGCCATGACCCGCATCCAACGCCGAGTCGGCGAGTGCGCGAACTTTTGTTTTCACAGTTTTTAAGGCTCTCACTGATTCTTTTTTCATGCTTGCCTCTTTCTCTCTTGATCGATTGATTTCTTACGATTACTTCTGCTCTTTGATTCGTAAATTCCGGTATTGAATTTTCATCGCCGGCCCTGCGTGCATTTGCAGCGTGATAAAACCTTTGCGAGGCATATCAGCGCGATGATCCTCGAGCTCACAGGTTTTCATGCCGTTCACGTATAGGGTGATCGAGGGCCCCTTACAAATAATAGCGTAGTCATTCCAATCGTCCCCCTTGAACACCTTCTTCTGTAGCTCCGCGCTGTCAGCAAATCGTTCGACAGTCTTTTTGCCATCCGCAGCAATCACGACCTTGGCACCACGCTCACCAACTAAATGCTGTTTGGGGTGATAGAGGAATCCAACATAATTTCCACCTCCATTCATATCAGCCTGATAACCACTGTCACCAAACTCGGCATCTTGGGAGCGAATCTGAATGCCAGAATTTGCGCTAGGACTTAAACGGAATTCCGCGCGCAACTCAAAATCTCCGGGCTGTCCACCGGTCCAGATCAAGTGACTGTTCTTCTTACAGGGTTTTTCTTCAGAACTTTGTGCCTGTAAAATACCATCTTTGACCTCCCACCAACCGCCGCCGCCTTTCCAACCATTCAGATTCTGTCCATTGAATATAGGAACAAAACCCTGCTCAGCCTGTAGTTTGCAGGTCAGATCCAAAGCTGCTTTGAGAAAGGCTTTATCCTCATCACGCACAGCCCAAGCTTGCGCCTGTTCTAAGCGTGCGATCTGCTTCTCAAGCGGAATGGTAAAACTCAGCTCAAGTTGCCGAACAAATCCACGCAAAGAGAGAATCTTTAGACGATCAGAAGGTGCCTTTTGTGAGAAAAATTCGGCATCCTCTAACGCTTCCGGTGTTTTCCAATCAGCCAGCGCACGAATGGCCATTTCACACAATTGCGCATCTGCGGTCTGGTTTGCGGCTGCGCGCGCAATCAACAATCCCTGTTCATTTGCCAACCCGGTCAGCACTTTAAATAGCGCAATTTTCTCTTCACCCGTGGCCGCCTCGTAGGCCGCTTTAACAGGATCCATGGCAACCGGCAGGAGAATCACACCGCTCAAATGCACGGCATCATTGTCACGAACCTGTACGCTTTTCTTTTCGCCATCAAAGAGATAGGTCAAACGCAGAACCTTAGGTTTACCAGGCGCGGGATCGTCACCAAATCCATCTTTGCGGCACAACCGGGAAGAGGCCTGAATGGTAATGGAACCCGCATCAGCAAGGCGTTGAACATTCTCGGTAACATCCTTCACGAGATTGTTCTCAAAATCACCATACCCCGCACTCTGAATCACAGTTTTACCACCACGGGGACGCGCATAGCGTGAACAAAGCGATGCCAGTGCTGAACCGATGTTCTCATCCGTAGGTTTTTTCTTCAGCATGGCCAAGAGCGCAGGGATCTCATTGGCACTGCCAAGATCGCCAACACCTTTAATCGCGGCATTTTGAATAGACGCCTCAGCATCATTCATCAGCTTGACCATATCCGGCACTGCCACAGCCATACGGCGCCGCACGGCCATATCGATTCCCGTCAAACGGACAGCAGGCGTTGCATCGCGCATCATACTCAAAACCGCCTGATCAGCCGCCTCACCGGCAAACCCCATAATCTGATCTTTCGCTGCATTGGCAAGTTCCGCATCTTCATTCTTAGCCAGCGCCAGCAGTGGTTGCATGGCTTCAGGTGCGTTGAGTGTTGCCAGGGCTTGGGCCGCCGCCAGCCGGGACCACACACAGCCATCTTTTTCGTTTACTGCAAGTGCGAGGAGCGCGGGCACGGCCGAGCGATCTCTACGTAAACCGAGCACAGTCGATAACCGTTTTTGTTGGGCTGGCACTTTTGCAAGGGCCTCGGCAAAAACGCGTGTAGCCTTGACATCCTCCGGGTAATCTAGAACGACACGCAATGCAACATCCACCGTATCTTTATCCTGACTGGCAAGGGCCTCCAGCCAGAGCACGAGTCCCGCTTCACCCGCCGTTACGATCTCTCCACGCAACGCAGACAAACGCACAGCAGGGCAAAGCTCCCCTTTAATAGCGCGGATATCGGCATAACAAGAAGCGGCCTGAGAAGGATCTTTACAGGCGATTTTACCCGCGCCCTCTAGATACGCCCGTGTGATGCACCCGCAGCTACCCAATTTCGATTTCAGCGCACGCATGGCCTCCACTGTTGCGATCTTGCTTAAGGCGTGTGCTGCCGCTTGTACAAAGGCTTTGTCCTCAGCGCCGAGATTATCCTGCAAAACAGCCACAATGGCCTGATAATTTCCCTTGGCGGTCTGCTCGGGTTTAAGATTGCCAAGAGATTGCAAGATACCTTCACGAGCTGGGCCCTTGAGACGCTTGGCTGCCTCGCACAAGGTCGATTCCACCAGCGCATCGGGGATCATCTCAAGGCCATACCGCGCGGCATGCCGCAGGAATGCTTGTTCGTTATCCAACAATGACGCCAACACCGGAACTGCCTTGGAAGAACCGCACCAACCAAGATTCTGGCAAGCCGTGACACGATCATTATCCGACGTGTCCGCCTTTTGCAACACCTCGATCAACTGATCCTCTTGAAGCAGAATCGCCTGATCCAACTCGGCCCGTGCACCCAAGCACGCGACCAGACTTATCATCACCAAAAACGTTTTTTTCATGTTCATGTCCTGTTTCAGAAACCGTCTTTATACCTGTTTTTCGAACCCGCTTTCAGGGCCTCTTTTTTGAAGGGAAAACACTAAGATACTACGTAATCTGCCAGCCTTCACGTGCTGCCCGTGACCGCAAGCGGTTGGCCTGTTCGTCGTTGACGAACTCCTCTTTAACCGGATCCCAAGTCAGGTCGCGTTTCAGCCATTGCGCGATATTGGCACAGTGAACCGTGCTCATCGAACGATGCATAATTTGCGGATTGGCAATGGTCACCGACCGATTGTGCACACAGTTGAAGAACTCCTTCATCGCTCCAGGAATATGTCCCGTACGAGTGATGTAGTCCTGTAGAATCTTATTAAAGTCAGCCAAGACGGCGGGGTTAGAAACCTCCGGACGCGCATAGCCATCCGCACAGGAACACCACCCTTCACTGCCAACATAGCGCACCCCGCACGTGCCACGCCACCCCTCTTGCTTCTGAATCATCTTGACCCCATTCGCAAAGGTCATCTCCATCCCATCTGCCGTCGGTGTGGCAACATAGGGATACTTCACTGGGGAGGTGTGTTGCAGATTCAGGGCATCATGACACTGCGCAAAGGTATGCGACCCCCACTCGCCAATGACGCTGGTATAGAAGTCATGCTGCGCATGCCAACCCCCATGAATATAGTGTTTGTTAAAGGGACGCCACGGGCAAGGCCCCAACCACCGATCCCAATCGATCTCGGTAGCATCAGGTAATGTCTCTGCGGGCAACCACGTGCGACTCATATTAACGTTGCCCCACGGTGCCAAATGAGCATAGACCGTCTTAACCTCTCCCAACCGTCCCATGCGCAAAAGTTCGTTACAGACAATGAAATTCGGCTCGCTGAGACGCTGCATACCCGCCATGTAGACACGGCCATATTGCTTGGCAGTCGCAACCACAGCCTGCCCCTCAGCAATCGTCATAGAAGCGGGTTTTTCAGTGTACACGTCCTTACCAGCACGCATCGCACGAATCGAGACCGTGGCATGCAAGCGGTCGCTCGTAGCCGTCAAAATACCATCAATGTCCGGACGGGCCAGCAATTCCATCATATCGACATACATTTTGCAGTCTGTATTGCCATATTTTTCGTCAGCAATCTTTTTAATCGCCTCTCGCCGACTGCGTTGGACATCGCAAATTGCAACAAACTGAGCCTGGGCCTCGGGTAAAATAAAACTTCTCAGATCACCAGTTCCCCTGCCCCCCAAACCGATACCAGCCATGACAATGCGATTGCTTGGCGCAACAGCACCATTCTTACCTAACACCGATGCAGGAATAATTGCGGGCATCGCCAACGCACCGCCCGCAGCAAGTGATCGCCGCAAAAACGTACGCCGCCCCATTCCACGCTCCGCTTTTCGCTGTTTTATTTTGAACGTAGGCTCTCTCATTTTTTCTCCCCTAGGTTGTTCACACAAAAGTCCGAACCGATTCATACTTTATGAATAATATTCTACAACACTAAGCTCTCCCCAGTCTTGTATTGCGAATATCAAAAAGTGTACAATATCGGCATGAATTCAAAAACCCTGCAACAGCGATTTTTTTCCCAGATCCGGGACTTCTCCACTATTCGTCAGTTGTTGGATACCCTCCCTGATGTCGGTTTTTTCATGAAGGACTGCCAAGGACGTTTCATGTTGAATAACCATCGTGCCTGTGAATTCTGCAATGCGGAGAGCGAATTGGAGACTCTGGGCAAAACCGACTACGATTTCTTCGCGCGTGATCGAGCTGATTTCTATGTCAAAGGAGACCGTGAGGTCATTGAATCAGGCAAACCGGTCATCAACGAAATTGCGCCAGCGCCAGAGCATTCAGATCGTCTGATGATCCACAGTAAATTTCCACTCTACACCCGAACAGGCAAACCCCTCGGCGTGATCGGGTTCCACCGCATGATTGATGGGCTGAGAAATACACACCGGTGGCATGGACAATTCGCCAACGTGGTTGCCCATATTCACAAGCACTTTAATGAGGCATTGGATATCCGACAACTCGCGGCCCTAGCAGGCATTTCACTCAGTCAGTTTGAGCGACGCTTTTATCGCATTCTCGGTGCCACGCCTCATGACTATATCCTGCGGGTGCGAATCTCAGCCGCCCGCACGCTGTTAGAAAACACCACGCGTACGATCGCAGATATCGCGTGTGAAACAGGCTTTTACGATCACAGCCACTTTACCCGCACCTTTAAACGGATTTCTGGCATGTCACCAGGCAACTATCGGCGCAGTCATCTCAACCAAAACTAACCCCGTTTACCTCTACTCCACAAGAATCGATCATTGATGAATCCTGACCTCTATTTTGTACGTTGCCCGGATTATGGCTCAGCACTCCCAGACGCTCTGGGTCATCTTCTTGATCTCACAGGATGGCTACGCGACACACAACTGGCTGGAAAACGTGTCCTGTTAAAACCCAATCTCCTGACTGATCGGCCCCCCGAACAGGCGGTTACCACACATCCAGAGCTCATCCGCCACGTGATTCGCTTGCTAAAGCCAACAGGTGCCAAGTTGAGCGTTGGTGACAGCCCAGCCAGTGCCGCCAATCTGCAACAGGTGTGGCAAACCACCGGAATCGCAGCAATCTGTGAGGAAGAACACGTACCGTTGATCTCTTTTGAAGAAGCTGGCGCTGTGCCGTTTACACGCGATGGATTCTCCTTCACACTGGCACGATCCGTACTTGAAGCCGACCTCATAATCAATCTACCTAAAGTCAAGAGTCACTCCCTCACGTTGCTGACGGCCGCTGTCAAGAATCTCTACGGCGCTGTACCCGGATATACCAAAACGACCTTACACCGCTTACACCCAACGCCAAAGCGTTTTGGTGCGCTGGTCAGAGCCCTCTGGCAGGAGTTACCTGAAACTTGGACGATCGCAGATGCCGTCACGGGGATGGAGGGGCAGGGTCCGGCCAACGGTCGTCCCGTTAATCTCGGATTTCTCGCAGCCGCCAAGGATGCCTTTATGCTTGATCTCGCGCTGTGTCAGATTCTGTCTATCGACGCACGCAGAGTCCCCTACCTCACCGCGCATGACCTCAGCCAAAGCGCTCAGATTATGCGGCATGGAGACCCGATTGAAGTCCCTCACTTCGAAACGCCAACAGGGGCCCATTTGCTGAGTTTGATCCCGCCTTGGTTGATTGATCATGCGGGTCGCTGTCTTTGGGTACGTCCTGCGTTCTCAGAAAAGGCCTGCCTTCGCTGCGGTAAATGCGTAAAGGCCTGTCCGGCACAAGCGCTCAGTCTGTCCCCGAGTCATCAAATCCCCAGTCTTGAAAAAGCGCGCTGCATCAGTTGTTGCTGCTGTCACGAGGTCTGCCCAGCCGATGCGATCCGTATGACACAATCACGCTTATTGCGGACGCTCAACGTCTTTAAAGGCCTCGCGTAAGAACCCAGTCTTGGGGTGATGGTCCCTACGACACATCTGACATCTGGTCAGTCAGCACTCGGATCACACGCTCACGAGAGGTGGCTCGCAACAGACCTTCGCGTACCGACTGTTCCATCAAACGTCGACTAAGATTGGCAAGAAAATGAATATGGTTACAGCCGACCGTCACAGGAACCAGCAAAAGAACGAATATTTTTGATGGTTGATTATCCGGCGCACCAAAAGCAATACCTTGCGGATGGATGCCAACAATACAAAGGATTTCCGAAACACAATCTGTACGCCCATGCGGCAGGGCAATTCCATCAGGCATAGCCGTCGATGCGCTTTGCTCTCGTTTAAGCACTGCATGAACAGCCTCATCCTTGTGCTCTGCCGCCAAACGCCCTTCCGAAATCGCAGCTTCGATCAAGGTTACAACAAGTTGGTGACTATCCTGAACGGACACATTCAGACAAACAGTACTCTTATCGATAACTTCTGAAAAAACAGACATTCTCAGGTACTCCAGCTCCATCAATACGTTGTGCGCAACCGGCTATTTGTTTCAATATCCTTGACTAACAGGTCATTCAATGCGCAACCAACCATGCCGGGTTTTCCGTCGCCCACCGGAGCCCCTTCAAATTCACACACACACACCACATTGATCGTGGTCCCCACAATCAACATTTCCGTTGCAGCCAAACTATCTGCAAGCGTAATATCACGGAACCCAACTGACCGCAAGTGTCCATCTGCAACAAGGTGTTCAGCGAACTGCATGACACGCAACATGGTGGTCCCATCCAACACCGTTTCTTTACGAGGAAAGATCAAATCTTT
>CAZSUM010000030.1:0-2711 GCA_964610015.1 uncultured Lentisphaeraceae bacterium | reverse complement strand
CCGAAATTCTCGGTAGCTCCCTCCGCCATCATGCCTTCTTCATCAAACCCAACCACAAAATCCATACCCCAATCTACAGCCTCCCGTTTCATCATCACGTTAGGCAAATAATTGCAGTTCTTGACGGTGGCAAATCGAGCTGGTTTGACAGGCACGTGACTCCGACGAACGCGTGCCCCTTGCGGATGTTTGTGCATAAAGGGGACGCCTGCGGTGTAGACAACGATGTAAAGCGTGGGTTCAGGCGAATCGTAGGGGCTCACGCCAAAGCTACCCGGACCGCGCGAGATCATGACACGCCCAGAACAATCCTCATGATTCGCAATTGCCAGTGTTTTCAAAGTCAGCGCACGTATTTCTTCTAAGCCACCCGGCCAAACCAAGCCAATCGCGGAGGCCGACCGCATCAAGCGATTAAGATGCGCATCAAGATTATAGGCCGCACGTTTAACACATTTAAACGTGTCAAAAACACCATCCCCGCGATGTACAAGATGGTCATCCAACGGAACCTGCATCAACAAGGCATCCGTCACCACACCGCCCAGCAAGCTGGAGTACATGGCATAATATTTCTGGTGCCACGGTTGACGCCGTTCCTGCAATATCTCAAGATAATTCGATAAGTCAATCTGTCGCATGATGCCCTTTACACTGCGCCGGTCTCGCCGTGCGCTTAAAATTTGAATATACGATATCACGTTTACCGAAAGTCGCCAACTCCCGTCATTTTTGGATCCGACTTGGTTGTGAAAAATGTAACGGATGCGGGGGATACACCCCTAAAGACAGTCGCACCCGAACGGTCAGCTTCTCGCGGATAAAATCGCCTGTAAGCGATCAACTGCGACCGTGTAGCTCTGACCGCACATATGGCAAAAAATACGTGCTGGGGCTCCTTCACGAATCATGGCCTCCAAATCTTCCGAGGACATCGCTTGTAACATACCTTCAACCCGGTCAACAGAACAAGAGCAGAAAAACCGCAAGGGGCGTGGCGGCTCAAGCGTACACGCATCCAAACCCACGGTTTCGCAAAGGGTCGCCATGGAAGCCCCTGCATCCAAGCACTCCTGCAGCGTTCCATCGGCTGCCCAACGTCCGATTTGCTCGAAACGCGCACTGTTCCCATCAGGCAAACAGTCGAAAAGCACACCGCGTGCACTGTCGATAAACCCACCATAGGCCAAAGCCGAGACCTGCACCCACACCTGTTTCTGAGCCGACTGCCGATAATACGCCTCGATAGCATGCGTCACCAGTGCTGGCGAAATTTCAACACTGGCACTCGAAAGAATCTTGCCTGGAATTGAGCGCACTACCTGTACCTCAGCCCAATTTCCCAAGGCAATTGAGGCATCGAGGTCCTCGCAAGCATCCAAATCATTCATCACTTTGACCTGCGTATAACCACGTAGCCCACCGTCTGAGCGCGCTTCAACCAAAACGCCTTGAATCGGTCCATCCACTTTCAAACGCAGAGAAATGGACTCATCCGGCAGTTGCAACTCTGCGCCTAGCAATGCCACACCTGCGAGCGCCTCAGCCTGAATCAAACTGGCTGTTGGACCGCACAGATGACTGCGCTCCAGTTCACGTGCGGAATCGGTTACCTCAACGTAACGCACATGAATACCCGCTGAGGCACAATACGCCGCACGCAACATATCGGCACTTTTTGCCATGATCATGAGGACTCTCCTGTATCCTGAGTCTCGGACAAAGCTTGTATTTTTTCAACAAACATACGGTGTAACTGATCCATCCGACGCAACTGGCGGTCCAACGACCACAACGCGAAACGCCATTTCTTGCTAAAATTGTAAGCCCGCCGCAACTGCGGATCAAACTCGTCAAACTGCTCACGTCGAACAGAGTAACTCCAATGCATCTCGCGGGTTTTATACTCAAATCCAGCAAAGAATCGATCCATCAGCGCAGTTAAACTCACAGCGTCACGATGTTTGAGCCAGAATCGGTAGAGCACGCGCGTATAGGCTTCAACATAAAACCCGAAAAGTCGCGTGAGATTCTCCTCGGTGAAAGAAAGATCAGACCACCCAAAGGCACCACGCACCGAACAAAGCATCACGCGCATCGGCATCTCTCGTTTAGCGATCACATCATAGCCAAATTCAAAGACTTCTTTACCTTCGCCAAACCGACAATTGTTGCGCTCTGGAAGGTACTTTTTTAAGACCAGATTCTGCGCGGCAGCATTCCCCATTAACGCTCCCAACGCCAACACCACATCAGGGTCTTCTCCGGCTTCGGCCCCTCCAAACTCTCCCGCCCGTTGGTACATGCGAGGCGGTATTTCATCCAGCGGCTCACCTGGGCAGCGATTACGGATAAAGTAATTCATTTCGCGCCCGGCAGCGCTGTCCAACCGCATCAGCAATCGATACTCACCAAAACCCACGCCCAACGCTTTGAAAGCCTGCACACGCGCCAACATATAACTGCCATAACCGGGCGTCTTTAAGGCCAAACGCTTCTCAATCAAGCTCGTACAAAGCGGACGGCGGTTGGTCTTGTAAACAATTTCGCGCGTCACCCCGGCACCCACCATTAAATCGTTGGTGGTATCACTCTCGGACCGCACCTCGTAAATGTTGGCAAACTCAATGAGTTCATCCTGACTCATCATCTGCTCAACATTGGCCAGCAACACGCGTGTCCGATCATCCGTGCCTGGATGAAAATCTGGA
>CAZSUM010000029.1:0-15883 GCA_964610015.1 uncultured Lentisphaeraceae bacterium | reverse complement strand
CTGCAAATTAACGGATATTAACAGAAAAGGGCACTCTGGCTTGAGGTTTACGTAAGGTTAACCTAAACTGTTCTTTTTCTTTGAGCTGATTAAAAACACAATCTGAGGCAATATGAAAATTCATACACGTAGTGCAGGGTTCAAATGCATCTCTCTCCTTGTTTTCAGCATCGTTTTTTGCGGGTATAGTAAAGACTTTAACATCACCGATTACGGTGCAATTGGAAATGGCACGAATCTTAATACCGAAGCCATTCAGAAATGCATCGACACCTGTTGGGAATCAGGCGGAGGACGAATCGTTGTAGAGGGTGGACGATACGTTACAGGAACACTCTTTTTGCGAAGCAATGTGGAGCTACATCTGGAAGCCAACGGCACCCTGCTGGCAAGTCCCGAAGGCAACGCCTACCCCGACTTTATCTGCAAAGAGTGGGAAAAAGAGAGGGCCCCTCGCAATACCTCACGTTGCTGGATCTATGTTGGTTATAGCGAAAATGTTTCGATTACAGGTATGGGAACCCTTGATTGCAATGGCACTGTATTCTGTGATCCGGTCATTAGAGATGGAAAAGAGACTGGGCGCTATATCCGTAACACGTCAACGCTTCCTGCACGTATGCTATTCGTCATGGGGTGTACCAATGTGCGACTCGAAGATTTCACGATGAAAAATATGGCTGGCGGTTGGGGATGTTGGATAAACAACTCTCAGTATGTCACAGTGGACAAGGTTAAAATGTACTGCAATGAGGGGTTTCCAAATTCAGACGGCATTCATGTGAACTGCTCCTGCGACATCATGATAAGCAATTGTATCATTCATTGCGGTGACGACAGTATTATTGTTAGAGCCAACACCAATCTTCTTAAAGAGAAACGCCCTTGTGAACGGGTTATTGTAAAAGGCTGCGTCTTGAGTACAAAATGCCGCGCAATACGCATCGGGTATCGAAATGACGGCATTATTCGTAACTGTACCTTTTCTGACCTCGTGATCACCGATTCGGCCCGCGGCTTATGGATTGAGTTGCCCGATCGGGCGAATGAATCCGACATGAGTGACAATCTCACCCAGATAAGCGATCTACGATTTAACAATATTGTGATAAACAAAACAACGTTAGCGCCAATATTGATTCAAGTCTGCCCAGACAACAAATATGGGTTTATTCGTGATATTCACTTTTCGAATATTAGCGCGAAAAGTGGAAGAATGCTTCAGATTCTCGGGAGAAAAGATGCTGTGATTCAGGATATTTACTTTAATGACTGTGTGTTTGTTGCAAATCCTTATTCCACCACAAGCCCCTATCCGATTATTAACTTCGCAAAAGGGATACACTTCGATAACACGATTTTTACACTAGGATATGAAGAAGCGTTTTCTGAAAATTAGAATCCCAATGACCCCGTAAACGGTATGCTTAAGACTCTTATTCAAAGGGACGTATGAAGTTTCCAATTTTTGAGGCCATCATGATGGTTTGTTTCGGCATGGCTTGGCCCATTTCTATTCTTAAGTCGTGGCGCTCGCGAACCAACAAGGGAAAGAGTTGTTTTTTCCTGTTCATCGTTTTTATCGGCTACCTTTGCGGCCTCATTCACAAACTGTGGTGGCAGGAGTCGGTCGATGGCGTGGTGTGGCTCTACCTGCTGAATGCCGTAATGGTAATTATTGATGGCATCCTCTTCTATCGAAACTCCTGGTTAGATAAGAGAGTGTCTATAACGCCGTAAACCACTGATCGCCAGGCACGCTGCACCCTGCGTCGAAGTCAGGGTTGATTTTTTTCGGCGTTTTTTTTGACCCATAAAACGCTAAGCCATGACAGATCGCTGTCACCAAGATAGCTCGCCACCCTCAAAACAAGCACACAGGGAATGAGGCCTCCCTGTGTGCTAGCGTGCTCATTGACGGTCAACACCCTATTCTTTGATGCCGACCTGATCTTAGAACTTAAGACTCATTCACTTCAATAAGGTCGCGAGTTCCTGTTCGCGCACAGGCACGTCCGGTTGAAACATTGGACCTGCCATATAGTCCAACAGACTCCGCCTCAACTGCCGCGCTACAGGACGATTCTCCAGATCTTTTTCGATGTCCACAGAGCAGACCAACAGACGCCCCTGCCCGAACTTCGCCTCGAAAACCAGTGCCAACCGACGATTCTCAGTATAGCAGTCGATCACAACGACACACGGCCGTAACGCGTGCGGCAACCCGTCCAGCCGCATCGCAGACGAATTCATCACAGGCTCCCACCACTGCCAATCGGAGTGAAAGTCCGTCGGGAAACCAGCCAAAGCAGGATCGGCTGAGTTAACCCATAGCCCCATGGTCTTAGAGACTTGGGTATGCTTCATCTGCACATTCCAAAAAACCGGTGTGAACGTTCCCGGCACTGGATCCTTCAGCGCATCGGCTTTCGGCAAAAGCAGAACCGTACCGCCCTGCTGCACGGTTTCACGCACCGCCGCATCCCACCTCGTCGCGATCTGCACGCCAGCGGGGAGATCGCTCGAAACCTTCGCTGGATAAACCCAAAGATTCCACGTGTTAACGTTTACGCCCGGCCGCTCAACACGCAGGACAACCTTGTCCGCAGCGGTAACGGGTGACAGTGCCACTTTGATCGTACCAGCAACACCCACCGTGCCACGCGCAATGCTGGTCGCCGGGAGTTGACCCTCACCATACACCCTCCCATTCGCACCTTGTAACGACCACACCGTACCAACAGCGGAATCGGTTGGCCCGTAGTTGGCTATATCAACTCTCACCTCCAACGTTTCGTCATTCGTCCACACCCGCTTGGGAAGACGTGCCAGCAACACGACAGGCGCACAGAAGTTACGGAACGCCGCAGGCGTAATCAACCCTTTCGACTCCCACAACGAGCTGAGAATACCGACGGTCGAGGTGCCTTGCCCCGGATAGTCATGAATGTCCAAAAGCTCGAACCCACTTAGAGCAGGCGTACGTAAGACCGACTCGATCTCTTCCTTGTATAACGCCAGCGCAAGCATACCCGAGGCTCGCGTGAAATCGTTTGCCCACTCGAGAAGTTCATTCTCCCTCAACCGCTCACGGATCACCTCGAAGTTGTCGGCACGCTGCGCGCCATGATAACGAGTGATCTCACGAAGGTCGGGATAGACCGCCCACTGCCCAACTTCATGCGTCAACAAGGGGCGATCAAGACCTTCCAGTGAGGGTCCGTAATCAAACAGGGTTTCCGGCGGCCGTGTGTTGAAACGCGATGTATCAATAACGCGTCCACCACCCCACCGGATACCGCACAGCGGCTCTTTTCCAACAACAGGCCATGCGCTCACATAGAAATCATCAATACGTGCAGGAGCATCCGATCGATACGGATGAGTCGTTGACGCGTAGAAGTGACGTGGATCGGTCTCTTGACCAAAGCGAACCTTCTTCGCCAGAACTTCCTGATGTTTCGCCAGAAATTCGGATTGTGCCCCTGCAACCAATTGCTCATTGCCCATGGAAATGAGCAGCAACGATGGATGATTGCCATAGGTCTTCAAAATGTTTGCCAATTCAGCACTGAGAAAATCCTCAACGCTCTTGGCTTCGTCCTTCGAGGGGCAGGACGTACCAGGAACTTCGACCTGGAAATAAAAACCCAGCTCGTCAGCCGCGATAAATGCCGCATCCGGGGGCGTACAGGAGTGGAAGCGGAACAAATTCAATCCATAGGCCTTTGCAATACCGATCACCTTGCGCCAGGATGCCACGTCAACGGGCGGATGTCCGGTAAGAGGGAAAATGAAATCTTCAAGTGTGCCACGCAAACAGATGGGCTGTTCGTTGAGGGTGAACTGCGTACCACGCTTTTTCAATTCGCGCAGACCAAAATCCACCTCACACGTGTCAGAACATTCCAACCCCGTTAGCGCAAGCGCGAGCGTGTAGAGCTGTGGGGTAAACTCATCCCACGCCTTGACCGGCTTAGCCGCCTTCAGTTTTTGTTCAAAACGTTGTTCTGCCTCACCGTTTAAATCCAAGGTCCACTCCGCCTCTGCCACCCGCTCCTCTGGACAACCCCGCACCGTCCACTGCGCACGCAACTTTGCCACACCTTTCTTGCCCGTCAAGTTTCGCACCTTCAGGTGTACACCAACCGAAGAAGAGGCAACCTCGGGATAAATGTCTGTCGTGACAAAGGCAATTGGATCTTGTGCTCTTAGCTCAATCCGACCGAGAATACCATTCCAATTGTATGCCCATATGTGGTGGCCACCACAGTTGAGTTTCGCCCCTCGTTTCACTTCGGTGGTCAGATCCAAATATTTAATCAAGTTGTCCGGGCTAACCTCCATGCCCGTATACCGATTGGCGTTGTCCACCATTACCGTCAATCGATGCCGTCCGGGTGTCAATGTCTTGGCGAGATCGTACACATGCGGCGAGACCAGACTATTCTTCGTCCCTTGCAACTGGTCATCCACCCAAACAAAAGTTTCCCACTGACAGCGCTCCATGAATAACTCAATTTGTTTCCCGCGCCAACCATCAGGAATCTCAACTTCCGTCTGATACCACACAGCCCCCGTGTAGTTATAAACTGCGGTCAAGCCACGTAGGTTTCCTTTTCCAGGCGCTGGCTTCGCCGTGGCTGGAATACGCGGATTGGAAATCACGGTACAGGGAAGTCGAGCTGGGTCTCCAGAAAACACCTCGCTCGGCCAGCCCTTACGAATGCCCTCCCCAGCAGGATCCATTCGAATCTGCCATTCGCCAGCCAGCGACTGCACCTGTGGATTACACAACCCCACCCACGCACGGCCGACCAAACATGTGCTCAAGAGTATAAGACAAAACCGCTGTTTCATATCTGCGTTCCTCGTTTATCGGTAGATCCGATGGTGAATACCAAAACGTACTGATTAAATACAAATTAACCCCGCATGGCAAGCACGCGACTTGACCTTCAAAATCTGTTGCTAAAAACAATCATAATGGGGGCCGCATCTTTCGTACGGACATGTTATACTTTGTTTTTTTAAGTTAGAGGATGTTTTGTCATTATGAAACTATGGATCGCCAGTTTGTCGGTATCAATGCTGATTGTTGCGGCTTGTCAACCGCTTGAACCCAAGGGACCTGGACTCCCTAATCCAGCGCCGGTTTTCAAGTCAGGAGAGCGCGGACGTATTGATCCGACATTCACGGTTGTCGAATTTCCCGAAAAGGATTCCGAGATGGTCGCACGTCCAATTTATCAGGTTGGACATATGATGGTCACCACGCGCCTCGCAGAAGACCGCCAGATGAAGGACCAGGCCATGTCGGTCAAAGTCTACGCCGCCGACAAAGAGTTGTGTTCATTCATGTGGTGGGGTGATATCAAAGGACAAGGGTTTGGTTGGCCTTTCAGCCCAATCAAGGATGATCCTGACCATCTGGAGATGGATGTTGCAACGGGTATCACAACCTACACCAAACCTTATCTCGACCCCAACGGTAAACGTGCAGTCTTCACTTATCAGTTGAAATCGCTTGGCAACAGCCGTGTGGAACTGACGTGGGACTCAGGCACAACAATAGGCGTAGGCATGTGGATCGGCTTCAGCACACGCTACCGCGGCAAGCACATCACCATCGGCGGTCAGACCTTCATCGAAAACAGCTTCGAAGCGCTTCAGAACAAAACAGCAACCTTCCAATCCTTTTCAGGCGGCAATCTCGTTTACGATGTGGACGATCCGCTCAACGGGTTTACCGTTGAGATGGGCGAACGATCGGGCGGCATCAATGAAGGCGTAACGGTACACGATAAGGGACACGTTAGAAATTTTGGGTTCAGCTACCGTACGACGGATCACAAAGGGGACCGCAATGGACGAGTTGTCATCGATTTAGGCGAGGTGGAGCTAACGCCGTGCGAGTTACCACCCCCGGTTGGAAATATCGATTTCTGGAAAAGCGATGCAACCCACGTACCGCTTGCGCCCACACGTAATGTCATGATTAACCCCAGCTTTGAGCAAGGTCTGCGGGGCTGGTACTGGATCGGCGGCGGCGCACAATACACGCCGACCAACGTGCCTAAATACGAGATCGTACGTGAGGGAATTTTCGGCACCAGCGCATTGCGCATAAATCGCGTTCAAATGTCATCCCCCGGGTTGCGTTCGATGCCCCTCGCACTCGATAAGGGGAAGCGTTACACCGTAAGTTTCTATGCCAAGTCCGTGCAGGAAAAGAAAAACCGGTTACGCCTCTCCTTTGGTAACGCCGCGCGCGGCGGCACGCTATCGGGCGCACCGTGGGGCGACATGGAAAACAAGGAATCCGATATCCCGATCACGGACGAATGGCAACGTTATCATCGTTGCTTAACAGCCGATGCCGCCGGCCTCGCGCTCCACCTTGCAGGTGCCGATGTACTGGTCGATGCCCTGCAAGTGGAGGAGGGCGAAAATCTGACCGAGTTCATCTGCGACCCGCTCGACATCAACTTCGTGACAGCGAATCCCGACAACGACTTACACCCCGGTGATGCCATGGCGGCGGCGCTAAATGTGGTCGGCAAGAACGGCACCAGGGGCAAAATTGACATTGAGATACAAAATGCTTTTCGCGAATGTCTCTTCTCGAGCGAAGTAGAAGCCGTCATTGTCTCCAATCATGTTGTGCGAATCCCCCTAGAGCTGACCACCTCACAGTTTGGCACCGGCGTATTTGTGGTGAAAACGACCATAAAAACTGCTGATGTTGCGCCCTACTGCGACTACTACCGTTTCTCGATCATGAACCCGCTCAGCAACACGCATAAGACCAGCCGTCTCATGGCGACACTTGTCGGCGATGCCTGGCGTATCTCACGCGGCGAAGATTTCGCACGCAAACTAATGGAGTGGGGCTGGGGAGGCACGTCCTGGATGCCGATCCACGATATGCTCGAAACAAACAGCGTAGCTGTTGACCTGATGCGGCGCTATCACATCGTTAATGCACAGACCACCATCCTCGACCAGCTCTGGCGTGCACGCGATCCGCAGGCCACGGCATGGGCGAAGACACATCGTGACTTCTATGACCTACCGGAAATCACACCCGAATTCGTGAAATACGTAGAGGAGCAGTCGTACCAAACCTTAAAACGCGTGCCAAAGGACATGCTTCCCTACACCGCTTACGGCAACGAGGAGGAGAGTTCCAAGTATCCTGGAAGTGGTAAATTCAACGAGTATTTCAAGCTCCAATCAGCCGTGGGTCGAGCAGCCAAGCGTGTGGGCATCGGATGTACCCCTACCAGTGGCACGTCGGGCTATAATCTGCTACGTGGTTTTGAACCGTACGAGGGCTATCTCAAGGCTGCCCACGACGCAGGTTTCAAATACGATGCCCTTGCCGTACACCCCTACGGGAGCATCGATAAAGGCTCTCTCTCGACAACAGACCTCGACGACGAAGCAGCGCGTCTGATCGAACAGGGGCGACGGTACGGCTACGGTGACGACACTCCGATTCTCTTCACCGAGTTCTTCAACGTGCCCGAGACCTATGTGCCCGCTTGGGGTGCAGGCGCGTCATACGATGCGTACGGTAGTGGCAAACCCACCTATGACTTTGGCAACCGTGAATTCATTCAGGCTGCTTCAGCGATGCGACTTTATATCATCTGCATGAAATATTGGCCCCGGATTCAAGTCGCTAACATCTGGTGCTCGCGTCCCTACATCGATCTGCATCTCACCCCGATCCTACTCTGCAAGGTCGTCAACACGCTCGGACACCTGATGGGCGACGTGCGGTACGTCGCGGATATTCGTCCTGCTGCGGGCATCCGTGGTTATGCCTTTCGTTTGCCGGACGGCACAGGTCTCGCACCCGTGTGGTGCACGGGTGCCGATGTTGAAAACGGTTTGAAAAAATGCCCCGTTCTCGCGGTCAAGTTTGGCCAGCCAGTCCAATTCATCGACTTTATGGGCAACCCGCGTTTCGCGATACCAGACAAGCAGGGTTATATCAGTGTCCCCATCACGCCTGCGCCGCTCTTCGTTAAAGCCAAAGATGCCGAGCAGTTGGCTCGTGCGCTACAAGCTGCCGAACCCAATGATAGCGCCTCATCGCTCTCCATCGCGTTCAAACCGAATGCAGAGGGTCGCATTGTCGCCATGCTCAAAAACTTGACCGGCCGCGAGCAGAAGGGGGTTCTAGAGGTCCACAATCAGAAGCTCCCCTATACCTTACCAGGTAATGGTGAAACGACCCTGACTATACCCAACGAGGGTGATGCTATAACAGCAGACAGAATGCATCACTGGAGTGTCACCTATCGGCTGTTGCCAAAAGGTGACGCACCAATCACTGGTGAATGGAGTATGGATTACTTCTTTGTGAACTCGTGCAAAGGCGAACCCAAATGGGAATCTCTGCCTGCGCTTGCGATCACCAACCGCTGTGTCAAGAGCACCGCGCAAATATTCAAGCTTGGCGACCACGATGCATCATACAAGATCGCTTGGGATACGAAAGCCCTCTATCTGCGCATCGAAGTCAGTGACGATAAGGTGCTCGCTGATCCCGAGATTTGGAAGAAACCGGAAACCGCGAAGATGCTTTGGAATGCTGATGGTGCGCTGGAAGTCTATTTCGACACAGGCGCAAACGGTCGTTCCAACACATCAAAAACGTTTGACAATGACGACTACCGCTACGACTTCGCACCCCCGGCGGATGGACAGAGCGGCACAGGCCGGGTCTGGCGCTTCCGCGAGGTCTATCACCAACTCGCCGACGGCGTGAACATGGCGAGCAAGGAAGAAGCTGCACAAAAGATTGGGTGCCGTTACGAACGCACTGCGACGGGGTACGCCATGACCGTCACCTTTGCGCAACGTTACCTAGAGCCCATCGTGCTCAAGCCCGGCTTCATTGCGGGTTGCGGACTCTACCTGCACGACCACGATGCGCCAAACTGGCAAAACAGCAAAGGGCTCAGCACCTCAACAGAAGAAGGGCGCCCCTGCGACCATCACCCCGAGTTTTGGCCTCTTATGGTTCTTCGCTAACCCGCAGGCCCCTTCCCCTCCTGCGAATAGCATCGTCCCTATTTTAGTGCCTTTCGTCCGAAGAACAGCGATAAAAAAACACGTTGTTTTCTGTTTTCCTCACCCTCGCCCTCAGGGAGAGGGCTGGGGTGAGGGTTGCGGGCTCTGTCCGCATTAGATCATCAATCAGTGATAATCTCGTCATTCAAGCTGCCCGTTCGGTACCCCTGAAGGTCGAGTGCCACATATTGATAGCCAACTGCTTTAATCTCTCGCACCACCGTAGCACGCATCGCATCATCAATCAGACGTGCGAGTTCATCTGCCGCCAGTTCAATCCGTGCCACAGATCCGTGATGCCGCACACGGCACCCTTTAAAACCCAACGTGCGCAATGCCTCTTCAGCACGTTCGATTTGTTGCAAGGTCTCCCTTGTAATGGGTGTAGCGTAGGGTACCCGCGTAGCAAGACACGACATAGACGGCTTTCTCGCTGTTCGTAACCAAAGCCTCTTGGAGAGTAAGCGTATCTCCTCTTTGGTCAACCCTGCTGCCATCAATGGACTTTGCACGCCTAATTCGCTGATTGCCCGTTGCCCGGGACGATAATCTTGAACATCATTGGCATTGCTGCCGTCAAGCACGTGGGTCACGCCTCGCGCACGTGCTATCACCAAAATCGCTTCAAAGAGATGGTGTTTACAAATATAACAACGGTCTGGCGTATTGGCTACATAGGCAGGATCGTCCAACTCATTCGGATGAACAACGACAACCTCGCATCCCATGGATTCAGCCAATCGAACAGCATCCGTGTATTCCTGTCTTGCTAAACTCGGTGAATCGGCAATCACGGCCAGAACATTTCCTCGCCCTAACTCATCCTGTGCCAAGCGCAAAAGCAGGGTACTATCAACCCCACCGGAATATCCGATCACAACCTTCCCATATCCCTTGATTAACGCACGTAACTGGGATTCCTTTTGCTCAAATGTTGCCACAACGCCTCCTCTTTCATATCAAGATTCCCCCTAAACAAAAGCCCCTGAAACACACACCCTCCTGAAACAAGGGTGCTTAATAACGCCTGATTCAGTTGCATCGTGCTCGAAACTTACAACACGCGATTATCAATTAACCGTGTTTTTCCACAACGAACCGCTAAGAGCGCCACATGCCCCTTCTGTACCTGCATCACGGGTTCAAGGGTCTCTGCATTCGCCAGCTCTGCATAATCAATCACCAGCTGATGTTGCTGAAGCACATCAGTCATCCGACGGCGAACCTCCCCCACATCGCACACCCCAATACCGACCGCATCTGACGCCGCCTGCAATGCACGTATCAATCCCAAGGCCTGTTGGCGCTCTTCTTTTGAGAGATAGACATTGCGCGAACTCATCGCGAGACCATCAGACTCGCGCACAATCGGCGCGACAACGACCTCTAATGGGAAGTTGAGATCACGCACCATACGCCGGATCACAGCCACTTGCTGAAAATCTTTTTGCCCGAAAACTGCGATCTGTGGCAACACAATATTGAAGAGCTTGGCGACCACCGTGCAAACACCGCGAAAATGTCCGGGACGCTGTGCTCCGCAAAATCCCTGACTGAGTCGATTCTCGGAGATTAACACACTGGCATCTGAGGCGTACATGGAGGTGACCTGCGGCAGGAATACAGCGTCAACACCAGCCTCACGGCACAAGGCAAGATCACGTTCGATATCGCGTGGGTACGCGTCAAAATCCTCGTGAGGACCAAACTGCACGGGATTGACAAAAATGCTGACAACCGTCACCTTGACTCGCTTGGTTGCTTCTGCAATCAGCGAGAGGTGCCCGGCATGTAAAAAACCCATGGTAGGCACCAACCCAACGCTGAGGCCCGCAACCTGTTGTGCCTGAGACCACGCCCGCATCGCGTTGGGGGTATCAAAAATCTGCATCATTCAATCCTTTTACTTCAAAACATCCAAAACCGTCTGCGCAAAACGTTCGATCTCCTCTTCGCGATGTGCCGCTGAAATAAACCCGACTTCAAACTGTGCTGGCGGCAAATACCATCCGCGAGCCTGTAAGTTATGAAACAACTTGCCATAGGCTTGTGTATCACAGGCTTTCGCGTCAGAGAGATCCCGAACGGGTTCAGCTCTGCAAAAAAGAGTAAAGACCCCCTGATGATGGGCGCACTGTAAGTGGAGCCCACGACGCTGCGTTCCCGTATTGATTATTTCGGCCATCAAGTCGCCTAGTTTCGCCATGTGTGGATACGGATTCTCACGTTCCAACACCTCTAAGGTCTTCAATCCAGCCGCTACCGCCAGGGGATTACCCGAAAGTGTTCCGGCTTGATAAATTTTACCTAGCGGAGCCAACTGTTCCATGAAAACCGAAGCGCCCCCCACCGCAGCCAAGGGTAGCCCACCACCAATGACTTTGCCTAGTGTGACCAAATCAGGGACCACACCCGTTTCACTGGCATATGTTGAAAGTCGAAAACGAAAGCCGTCAATGACTTCGTCAAAAATCAGCAACGCGCCACACCGATCCGCTAACTTACGCAACCCAGCCAAGAACTTGGGATCAGGCATCACCAACCCCATATTTCCGGCCACGGGCTCCACAATAATTGCAGCAATCTCAGCACCCTTCTCCCGAATCAACTCATTGACTGCGTCCAGATTATTGTACGGCGCAACAAAAGTATCACTCGCCACATGCCGGGAGATACCCAGCGAACTCAGCGTACCGCCGGTCAGCAGTCCGCTACCTGCACTGACGAGCACACTGTCACTATGGCCGTGATAACAGCCATCAAATTTGATAATCCGTTTTCGACTTGTTACGCCACGCGCAATACGCAAGGCCGTCATCACCGCTTCGGTTCCAGAATTAACCAACCGGATCTGATCGACTCCAGGAACCAGCGCACAAAGCTTTTCAGCAAAGGTCACCTCTTGCGGCGTGTTAATGCCATAGGAAGTGCCTTTGGCAGCCTGTTCATTGATGGCGGCAACCACTTCTGCATGCGCGTGTCCTAGGATCATGGCTCCCCAAGAACAGCAGAAATCAGTGAGCGTACGCCCATCAGCCGTGTACAACCTTGTCCCGACGGCTTTCTCAATATAGATCGGCGTACCCCCAACCGCATTAAACGCGCGAACCGGACTGTTCACTCCTCCGGGGATGACCTTGCAAGCTCTTTCATAAAGACTTTCATGCGTTTTCATCAGAACCCCTTATTGAATTTCAATTTGTGCTTTTTGCTTAAGCTCTTCGACATATGCGCTCATTGCTTCACCTCGGCGGACATGACGCAAGAAATCACGAACCTTTTCGCGGACATCATCAAAGGAAGCCTCGCCGGCAGCTTCACAATCTGTTTTGAGAATGATGTGGTATCCAAACTGGGTCTCAATGATTTCACTCACATCGCCCACGTTCATTGAAAAGACAGCCTGATCAAACTCAGGCACCATCATCCCCCGCGAGAACCAACCCAGGCTTCCGCCCTTTTGACCACTTGGACACATTGAATGCGCCGCAGCTTCGTCATCAAAAGAAGCACCGCCAACAATGCGTTCACGGATCTGATTGATTTTCGTGCGTGCCTCATCTTTTGAAGTCTGTGTATCACCATCCGGTGTGATCAAAATGTGCTGCGCCAAAACCCGCTCACCCGTGGCATACTCATCTTTGTGCGCCTCAAAATGCTTCTCAATCTCTGCTTCCGTGGGATCGGATACCCCCGAAACGGCCTGATCGACTAACTTTTCCACCCGAACACCACTGCGTAGTTGTGCACGAAAATCAGCTTCTGAGATTTTTTGTTGCGCCAGCGCTTTGCGATAATTCTCATCGCCGCCAACTTGCTGAACGATCTTTTCAAGTTGTTTATCAATATCTGATTCACTTACTGGAATATCCAGACGCGCAGCCTCTTCCAGCATCAGTTTTGAGCCAATCGCCTGCTCAATTGCTTTATCCATCATTGCGGGCAACTGAGCACGAACTTGATCTTGAGGCATTCCATGCTCAGCATAGAAGCGAACCAGTCGTTCTAATTCGAACTGAATAGCATCTTCGGGAATCTCTTGACCATTGACTTTGACTTTCCGCATGGTGTCTCTTTCCGCCCCAAAGGGCTTTTTCATCATCGTAATCGGAATCCGGAATCAGCTGGGCTGTATCGTCCCCGACTTCAGTTAGAATGCAGTTAAAAGTCTAAAGTATAGCAAGCGCATCGCAGAGCCTCAAGCTCGCCCTCTGGTTTCTCAGAAATTCCTTATTCTGATTTTTTATTTTATGATATAGAGCCTGATTTATGCGTGAGTCTTTAGGCATGAACAAGCAAAAAGTATCGCCCACCGAAAAGCACAACGAGAATGCCGCACCTAGGGCCTTAGCGCAGACATTATTTGCATTTTCAGGCAAAACGCCGATAGCGTTCGAGCACACGCACGGCTAGATCGAAAACGTGCTGTTCAGTAAACTGCACGTTGATTGGAACGCTGTTATGGCAACAGCGACAGGACAACCTGATTGACCAATTTCCCGTCGGCCTTACCCTTGACCTTTGGCATCAGAACCTGCATCACTTTGCCTATTTCCTTTTTGCATGTCGCGCCGCTCTCGGCAATACTCTCCCGCACGACACCCTCGATCTCCGCGCGATCCATCTGTTGCGGCTGGTACACACGGAAAAGGTCAATCTCTTTCTGCTCATGGGCGACAAGGTCGGACCGACCGGCAGCGGCATACTGTTCAACAGAGTCTGTCCGCTGCTTAATTGCCTTACCAATCACGGCGATCACCGCTTCGTCGGTCGCCTCCTTGCCAGCATTAACCGTTTGATCTTTGATAGCCGCATGTAGCGTCCTAAGCGCCATCAGCGTATCAGCTGCTTTGGCTTTCATGGCTTCTTTGATGTCACCCAAAATACGATCTAAAAGTACTGATGCCATACCAACTCCTCTTTGTTAAAGGAAATGAGACTATCACTGTCGTGCGTATCCCGAACATCTTTTATTTAATAGGTAAGAACAGAGGCCTATTGAACACCAATTAGGATTCCGATCGGATAGATAATCTCATAGGCGCCGATGTCAACCCTTGACCCCCAGATCCGATTATGTCCGTCCAAATCCACCGCATCAACCATCCAAGGCTCGTACCCGCCCGCGTTCAAAATTTGTTGTCCACCCGTTGGAGACCGTGAACCCCGAAAAAGTCGATTTACCGAACGCAAAGATGACACCCGCAACGCTCCCATTCCCATCGATCACCGTGTCGCGCGGATTGTTACTGAGCGCCCGAACCGTAATCTGTTTCAAAACCACACGGATCTCACTGCTCAAGACATAGGTGCCATTGGAGACAATCACGAGATCCCCCGTTTTTGCCTTGGTATCGGTCGCATAATTGATCGTCCGGAAGGCTATTCTGGCATCTGCACCATCCCCGACAGCGTTGAGTACATTGAATGGGAAGCCTTCTTAAATTGCTCGTCTTTGACAGAAGTCCGTATACCCAAGAGCATTGAGTACCTTGACGATGAAACGTTCTCCGGCTGTTCGTCGCTCTCACGCTTTAGAGTTAGTTCCGACAACCCCTACTATAAAAGCCTTGATGGTCTTCTATATGATAAAGAATATCCATCGCTCATTAAATGTCCTGAAGGATTTTCAGGGAGTTACACGATCCCAAACAGTGTCATCAACATCGATTGGGATGCATTCGCCAACTGTTCATCCCTGACCTCTGTTACCATCCCAGACAGTGTCTTTGAAATTGCGCAGGAAACCTTTGCTCATTGCACAGACCTGACCTCTGTTGTGATTGGAAGCCATGTATCGTCCATTGGCGAATCCGCATTTTTGGGTTGCTCCCACCTGACCTCTGTTACCCTCCCCGACCGTGTTACGTTCATCGACGATGATGCCTTTTATGGGTGTACCTCCCTCACGAGCATCCTTCTGACAGACGATGCACCTGCTAACATCTCTTCCACTGCCTTCAAAAACACCCCCGCCACACTTTACTATCTTCCTAATACGACGGGGTGGAGTACGTCTCATGGCGGACGTCCAGCAGTCGCTTGGGATCCGTCCATCACCTTGGCCTCTTCAACTAATCTCACCTCCGGTAATTTTAAATTGACCATAACAGGCCATACCAATCTACCCATCCGGATCCAAGCCTGTGAATCCCTGACGACATCGATCTGGTCAACGCTGAGTGACACCACTCTCGGAAGTGAGGGCACTCACACGTTCATTGATTCGCCCGCATCCCCCCTTTCCTCCCGCTTCTATCGCATCACTTTCCCGCAATAACGCTTGCTATTGCCTTAGCCCCCATCCCCTCGCAGACCGACCACACAGACTTGCACGCGACCGCGCTCTCTCGGTATGCTATGCGCATGTTGTCAAACCATTTAGCTATTTCGCCTGTTCCAATTGATTATCTGCGTGATGAATCACGAAAAACTGGATTTGCAAATACAATTCAGTTGCTGGCGGCCCAGCAGCACACGATTACGATTCAAGGCGCACGAACTGGCATCGCCGGAGGCGCAGTTCCTAAAGGTCACGCCATTATCAACCTGTCAAAAATGGATCGTATCTTCTCGGCTAACACCTCCGACCGATTACGAGTTCAACCCGGTGTTACACTCGCAACAGTACGACACTATCTTGCGTATACACATACACCGAACCATGGCTTTTTCTTTGCGCCTGACCCCACAGAATCGTCGGCAACACTCGGGGGCATGGCTGCGTGTAATGCCTCGGGGGCGTGTTCCTATGCGTATGGCAGCACGCGCCAACATCTTGAAGCCCTGACGGGTA
>CAZSUM010000028.1:0-16005 GCA_964610015.1 uncultured Lentisphaeraceae bacterium | reverse complement strand
TCTTGGCCACGAGCTTCACGGTGGTCGAGTCCACGGCGTGGATGGCCTTCCTGAACCTGCGCAGGTATCCTTTGCGGCACTTGCTCGAACCGAACCCGCTGTTCGTCCGGCAGAGGAACTCCATGACCAGCCAGTACAACTCCTCCATGAAGGCCGCGTCGCGCCGCTTGTTGCAGTTGCTCAGGTTGTTCTTGCTCGGAGGAACCGCGCCCTTCACGCACGCCAGCGCCGCCGCGTGCATCCTCAGGCCGTCGCACACCTCGTTCAGGCTCGCCGCACGCGACAGGTGCGCGTACAGCATCGTCACGAAATGGCTCCACTCCGAATACCCCCGCGTGTCGAACCCGTACCGCCCACACAGCTCGTCGAACATCGGGCGGGGAATCAGGTTGCAAAGCTGCCTCAGAACGGGGAAACTATTCCCTGCTGGTTTGTTTGTTGTTTTCATACCCTTATCTTGGGATAAGGGCTCAACGCAAACCAGCACTTTTCAATTTCTCTGCACGACTATGGGACTACAGTGAATATCAATAGAATCATCAGAAGGTTTATTGCCAAAGGAAGAAAAATAGAAGACTTCAGTCGCGATACCATCAGCACCATCGAAGACTGGATAAACAATTATCCTCGCAAACGCATTAATTTCAAAACTGCTCAGCAACTCTTCAATGCCGAACTCCAAGGAATAGTAGCTTAATGAAACAGGACATAAAAAAGCGATTTACCTTTTAAGGCGGTTCAGGTAATCTAATCACTGTTTTGATCATGTATGAAAGGGGGCGCTTCTGGAAACGCGTCAGAGTGCCGGAGTTAAATACAAGCGGATTATGCTCAAGTTGAGTGGCGAAGTTTTGGGATGTCCCGCAACAGGCGAGTGCATTGATCCCAAAGCGTTAGCTTCGATGGCCCGTAGGGTCTCGCGCATTGTCGAATTAGGTGTGCAGATTGGGATTGTTCTGGGAGGTGGCAACATCTTTCGTGGGCTTAAAGGCGAGTCCAAGGGAGTCAACAGAACAACAGGCGACAACATGGGTATGCTCGCAACGATCATTAACGGGTTAGCCATGCAGAACGCGTTAGAGCAATTAGGCTTAGAGACACGCTTGCAGACGGCGATTGAGATGCATCAGGTGGCTGAGCCGTTTATTCAGCGTAAAGCGATGCGTCACATTGAGAAGGGACGCGTGGTGATTTTTGCAGGAGGTACGGGCAATCCTTATTTCAGCACGGATTCTGCAGCGGCGTTGCGTGCAAGCGAGATCGGCGCTGAAGTGTTGCTCAAGGCCACCAAGGTAGATGGTATTTACACAGCAGATCCGAATCAGGACCCCAGTGCGACACGATACGACAAGGTCTCGTATGAGGATGCCTTGCACAAACGGTTGAAAGTGATGGATTCCGCGGCGTTTGCACTGTGTATGGATAACCGGATTCCAATTGTTGTGTTTGATTTTTATGATGAAGATGCGCTGGAGCGGATTGTGTGCGGAGAGACCATCGGTACACTGGTCGGTGACAAATCACAAATCGGTTGATAGAGCCTCTTTTATGTGATCGACAAATCGCAGGAGAGCGATAGGCAGGAGAGAGAATGAAAACTTTAGATGACGTGCTGTTGGACATGGGCGAGAAGATGGACAACACCATTAAGGTGGTGAAAGATCAGTTTTCGGGCTTGCGGACGGGTAAGGCCTCCCCCGCTTTGGTAGACGGGGTTCAGGTGACTTACTATGGAACGCCCACGCGCTTGCGTGATCTGGCCAACATCTCAACGCCAGAACCGCGCTTAATTGTGATCAGTGCATATGATCCTACGGCTTTGCCTGAGATCGAGAAAGCGATTCTCGCTGCTAATTTGGGCGTGACGCCGCGTAACGATGGCCGCGTGATTCGCGTGCCGATTCCAGAGCTGAACGAGGAGCGCCGCAAGGAAATTGTCAAGGTTGCCAAGCGTCAGTCTGAAGAGGCACGCATTGCGGTACGCAATGTGAGACGCGATGCAAATGACCAGATCAAGTCGTTGCAGAAAGATGGCAAAATTACCGAAGATGATCGTGATCGCGGTCTGGATGTGGTGCAGAAGACTACGGATGAGCATATCGCGAAAATCGATACTGAATTGAAGAACAAAGAGGCAGAAGTGATGGCCGTCTAAAACGGCACTATCCGAAACTAAACGGAGGCACAAAATGGCTGATCACGAGCAGACCCCTCAGGGTGCGATTCCACCGAAAGTAACCCCTTTTGCCAAGCCGGATGCCGCGCCGGCCATTACACCTGCCGGGACAACTCCGCGGCCTATCACCATACGACTGAAGCCGGTTGTTGCGGATGCAACGCAAACGACGGATGCCCCACAGGCTCCTGCGCCAGCCATCACGCCGATCGTCACACCGCCAGTGGAAACGGCTGAAAAAGTTGAAGAAAAGGTCGCGCCGTCACCTGTTTCAGCTATACGACCTGCGACGATCCGGCTACGTCCCGTAGCGCCTCCAGACGATGCGAATACGCAAATAGGATCAGCACCCACGATTGCGCAGCCCCAGCCCCCGCCGACGCCGGGTTCGCACCCTTTGCCACAAGGATCTAAACCGCAGTCAGCGGCGCAAGTACAGGCTGCCAAATCCAAAACATCCCGTATTTCGCTGGATTCAGCCATTGGTGTGGCACCCACTATGGCACCCATGAATGCTGAGAAAAGTGATCCGAAAACAATCCGTCTCAAACGACCTGCAGATTTAGTTCCACCAACATCTCAGACAAAAAGTGCGACCACGCCGATCCGGCAAACCTCGCGTATACCTGACAGCGCGTTATCAACGACACAATCTGACTCGAAGGATTCGTCCTCGATCACGCAGAAGAAGACGTTGAAGATTAAACGCCCGAGTGCCGCCCAACCTGAAGGCGATGCTTCAAGCGGGTCTAGTGACGCATTCCCTGAAGGGGTGCAACTGACGCCGATTAGTGCTACAGATTTTCAAGGACCGGAAGAGTCCAATATATTCACAACCTTAGCGGTTGTCGCTGGTGTCGCTGCAGCGGTCGTCTTACTTTTGTTGACGCTTTGTTTGGGTGCTCATGCGGTGGGCCCGAATGCCGGTAAAAACTCGCTGGCCTCTATTGGAGGCCCTGAACTACCTTGGGCGGGTAGAATTAACAACTAAGCGGCTCGTACGACATCTTTTGGCGGAGGCCTATCCCCTGTTTAAAACGGGTGAGGCCTCTTGTTTCAGGATGCGTTGTATACCGTAGGGCGCACGTTCAGTACGTGCAAGCGTTGCGTTGGCCTCTGCGTCGCCAACGAAGTGCTCAGTTTGCGGATTCCAAGTTAACTTACGCTTGAGATTCATGGCCGTAGACGCCAGAATGCAAGCACTGGTTGTGCGGTGAGCTGTTTCTGGCAGCACATTTGTTGGCTGACGTGTATGAATGCTTTCAAGCCAGATCCTGTGGTGACTGCCCGTGTTGCGCACTAACTTCTCTTCAACCTCGCCGGTGATGAGTGCCGGGTCACTCGCTTCAAGTGGACGCCAACGGCCATGTTTGCCCCCTGCGCTAGGATCATCGATGAGCGTTTTGACAGATCCACGTCCGCAAAAAATCCATCCCTTTTCGCCGATGAAACGAACTCCATTGGGATAGCGATTTGTATCCGCGATGTTCACGACAACCCCATTAGCATACGTCAACCGCATATCGAGTGCGCCATGCACATCCCAGAGTCGTCGTTTGGGGAATTGGGCTTTACCCTCAATCGTGATGGGCCCCGTACTCTCGAAGCCAAGACCCCAATGGGCAATATCAATGTGGTGCGCACCCCAGTTGGTAATCATCCCCATACCGTAGGCTTGTACGGTCATCCAGCCAGGTCGGCCAAAATCTGCTTGGTCACCCTTGCCTTGCGGATGGGTTCGTAACTCCGAATAGAGTTCTACGGGGGTCAAGCCGAGCCACATATCGTAATTTAGTGTGTCTGGAACAGGTTGTGTCAGCGGCCAATCGGAGGGTTCCTCGGGGTCGAACGGAAGTCCAATTTCAACCTTCTTAATCCGTCCTAAGCGATGATTACGAATATACTCCGCAGCTTTACGGAACTGCGGGCCAAAGGTACTCTTTCCCTCAGAACGCTGTTGCGTCCCAACATGAAACACACGTTGGGTGCGCTTCATGACCTCGACAATTGCGCGACTTTCAACGATGCTCATCGCCAGCGGCTTTTGAACATAAACGTCTTTTCCTGCCAAGGCCGCCTCAATACTGTGTTGCGCATGCCAAAAGTCGGGTGAGCAGACCATGACGGCATCAACCGCCTTGTTTGCCAACAGGTCATGGTAATCCTGATAAAGTTGAAGCTCTGGTAAGGCACCATCAAAGAGTTTGACGGTATTGTCGCGCGTGACGCGTAACCGTTTACAGTCGCAATCAGCCAGCGCAACAGGAAGTGCGAGGTCTTGATTGAGCCACAAGCCAGGGATATCCATCCCTCCTGCAATTCGACCGCATCCAATGACGCCCACCTGAATCTTGTTGGAAGGGGCCTGCGCGCCTAGTACATGTGCGGGAATGATCTGGGGAAAAGCTAACCCTGCCGTTGCTACAATCCCTGATTTAATAAAACTACGTCGTGAACGATTGATCGTCGTCATATACCCCATCTCCCAATTCCATTGCGCCTAGTGGATCAAAATTTATATATTGACTATAACATTGCGGGAAAGTGGCAAACAAGATGATTCTCAAGGTGCAAACAGGTTGCGCGTTACCTCACACTGAATGACACTCAAAAAGAGTGATGAACCTTTGAAAAATGGGAAAATGACACGGTTCATGTTGAACAGATCGTCGGAATCATAAAGAAATCGTGTGCGCTTCGAATTGGGAGCGATTTTACTTCGTTGCATCTCACCAAGAAGTCAGAATTCAGGAGTCGGAATTGAGAATTGATTCCCAACGACTTACGCAAGACAGTGCCTCCACATGTGGTGTCCCTAGAAGCAGAGACTTGAAAAGCGTTCGGAAATCGGACATAACTCTTTGGCATACAACTCCTGACTCCTGAATTCTGGATTCTGGATTCTGTGCGGTTGCAATAGTTTGCAATCGCACCCCTTCGAATTGCTAATAAGACGCCCTCCTTGACACCCACACTAAATATAATTAAATTAGCAGGCAGATAACGATAAAAGAGTCGTTTGGGGGGAATGTCTATGTATTTTCATTGTCAGCACCCACGAGGTGAATATCGCTATGGTATGGTTTTGGCACTTCTGATGGGGTTCGCTTTGCGGAGTAACTGTTCCATCGCAGTTGAAGAGGAAAGCAAGACATCTCCGGTAAAGATCGTTCGGTATAAAAATTATGGGGCCGTTGGAGATGGGGTTACCGATGACATGGAGGCGATTGTCAGGGCCCATAATTTTGCCAATGTCCACGGACTTCCCGTGAAAGCGGATGAGGGCGCTACCTACTACATTGGAGGACAGGACAAGACGGCTATTATTCAGACGGATACGGATTGGGGGTCTGCCAAATTTATCATCGACGATCATGCCGTCGTCAACCGTAGATCACAGATCTTTCTTGTGGCCTCATCTTTGCAACCCTTCAAGCTTATAGGCCTCTCAACGCTCAAGAAAAATCAGTCCAAGATTGGGGTTCCCTTGCCCTGTACCTGCCTGATTACCGTGAAAGACGCCACGGTCAAACACTACATTCGGTATGGGCTAAATCAGAACAACGGGGCTCCTCAAACCGATGTTTTTATCGCCGATAAAGAGGGGCACATTGATATGAGTGCGCCGATCATTTGGGATTTCAAGCAAATCACCACCGCCAGCGCCCAGCCGATAGACAAGACGCAGTTGACCATCAGGGGAGGACATTTCACCACTAAAGCCAACGCCGCTGAATCGAACTACACTTACTATGGACGGGGAATTGCAATTAAGCGATCCAACGTGGTGGTCGATGGATTGGAGCACCGCATCATTGACGAGGGAGAGCATGGCGCGCCCTATGGTGGATTTATCAATATTGACTCCTGTGCCAACGTGATCGTGCAAAATTCAGTTCTGACTGGACATAAAACCTACCGGACCATTGGTTCAGCAGGTAAGCCGGTTAGCATGGGAACCTATGATATCTCTATCAGCCGATCGCTAAATGTCTCTTTTATGAACTGCCGCCAGACCAATGACATCAAGAACGGTCGTTACTGGGGAATCATGGGTTCGAACTACTGTAAGAATCTTCTTCTAGATACGTGTACATTTTCCCGTTTTGATGCCCATCAAGGGGTTGTCAATGCCACGATCCGAAACTCGGAATTGGGGCATGCCGGGATCAATGCCATTGGTATGGGCACCTTCACTGTTGAAAACTGTACGATTTATGGAGGACAAATGATCAATCTCCGTTCAGATTACGGCAGTACATGGCAAGGTAAGTTCATTATCAAGAACTGTGTGTTTGTGCCCGCTTGCGGCAGGCCGGTTCGTGCTGCGTTAATCAACGGATCTTATTCAGGAGAACATGACTTTGGGTATGTCTGCTATATGCCCGAACGGATTGAGATCGACACGTTGCGGATCGACGATACAAATCACCCAAAGAACTATGGCGGTCCGGCACTTTTTTCTAATTTTAATCCAAACTACAAAGACGAGTCCTACAAAGAGACATACCCGTATGTTAAGACCAAAGAGGTTGTTCTGAAAAAGGTGACCACAGCGAGTGGTCGCCCTCTGAGAGTCAGTGATAATCCTTATATGTTTAAGGACGTGAAGGTAATCTTGGAAGACAAAAAGTAACGGATTTAGGGAGGCGAGAATGGGTATCAAAATGCTAGGGTCGATTTTTTTGCAAGTAGCCCTTTGTGGCGTCATCTCTGCGGCTGACTTATATGTTGCACCTGATGGTTCAGATCAGAACCCGGGAACACGGGATGCCCCTGTGTTATCTCTTGCTCATGCACGCGACCTCGCGCAAGCGTTGCGCAAAATTAATTCAGCTGAACAGGTTGTGATTCAGTTGCATCCGGGTCGCTATTGGGTACGTGATACGGTGACGTTTAATGCGAAGGACAGTGGGACCGCTGAAGCTCCTTTGATCATTAAGGCAATGACCTCTACGGGCGATAAAGGAGAACTCCCGATTCTCATTGGCGGGGTGCGGGTGACGGGCTGGCGAAAAACAGCGTTTAATGGACGTGAGGATGTCTATGAGGCTGATTTGAAACCATTGGCTCTGACCAAGGCGTTTCAGCAGATTTACCTCAATGGCCAGCGTTTGACGTGGGCGCGTTATCCGAATGTGAAGCCAGACCTGCCTTATTCTGGCGGTTGGGCTTATGTTGATGGGGTGCGATCGCCCATGTATAAGGACATCGAAGGGGAGCGTACGGACACCCTTGTTTTGAGAGCAGTAGATGCCCATGTTTGGGCGCGTCCGCAGGAGGGCCAAGTTTGCATTTTTCCGCGTTATAACTGGTGGAATCGGATTGAGAAGATTGCGGAGTATGATCAAAAAACAGCGACGATCAAACTTAATCAGAAGATGCCTTACGCGGCTCGACCAGAAGACCGCTTCTATGTGATGGGGATGCGAGAGGAGTTGGATGAACCTGGCGAGTGGTATCAGGATGTTACAAACCAGAAACTCTATCTGATTCCTCCGAAGGGCACGGATTTGGAACAAGCGGTGATCACGGTGCCAACTGTCGATGACATTCTTTCTTTCCGTGAAACACGCTACGTGCGTATTGAAGGACTTGAGCTGACTTGCTCTGAAAAGTCGGCTCTCCGTCTTCACGAGTGTTATCACGCGGTGGTCGAAAGGTGTCGCATTCACGATCTAGGTTTCTTTAGATCTTCCGCACTCTATATCAAGGATGGTGAGTTCTGCAAGGTGCGTGGATGCGATATCTGGAATATTGGGGGCTATGGTGTTTCATTAAGCGGGGGTGACACAGTACAAATGACGCCGAGTCATCATGAGGTTGATAACTGTTATATTCACCATGTGGGCCAATTTGACCGTCATGGTTTCGGCGTGATTGTTTACGGTGTTGGAAGCCGTATAGCACATAACCTGATGCACGATTTGCCACGCGGCGGAATTTTTCATGGGGGGGTTCTCCATACTCTTGAGTACAACCGGATTCGTCACTGTAATCTAGAAATGGAGGATACGGGGTGTACCTACACAGGCGGTTGGAATGGGGGGTGGCATACCATTCGATATAATCACTGTTCGGACAGTATTGGCTTCAATAACCACGGAAATTTTTTTGTTTTTGCTTGGGGGATTTATTTGGATGAGAGCGGATGTGGAAATGATGTGTACGGTAATCTTGTTGAGCGGTGTCAGGTGGGGGCGATGCACTTGCACAATGCACGTGAGAACCATATCTACAACAACATTTTTGCCAACAATGCAGGACCCAAGGGGCTGACACATCAGTTTTCTCTGCAAACTTGGAATGATTCGCCGACCGGAGCTTTTCTGCGTGACCGTCAACCCAAGATGCTCGCAGGGTATGAGAAACTGATGACCAATTCAGCATGGGCCTCAATGCGGGGAATGCAGGTGTCGCCTGCTAACCCGTTTCTTCCGGATGGCACCATTATGCGGGGGAATCGCATTACGCATAATATTTTCTACTACCCAGAACAAGCGGAGGCGCGCTATATCTCTGAAAATGGGGTGAACTTTGTTTATAACACCGTTAATTCCAATCTGATTTGGAATGGCGGAAAACAGCCGATTGAAACTGGTAAGAAAGCCTATTATCAAACAACAGTTGACTTGACGCAGCAGATCCCCAATGTTGATTTTTCGCGCCAAGTATCTGATGAAAGTCGCACGCAAAACCCTGATCAGACAGAGGTTGCTGATTGGGAATGGTATCAGAAGATCTTGCCTGATTTGAAGGTTGAGAGGATTGAGAAAGAGGGTGTTCGATCTTTGCGTATTCCGGGTGGTTACAACGATCAAAAAAAGTACATCAAATACTCCTGTATCAATTCTGCGCCGTTTACTTTGTCGCAAGGCAAACACTATCTGCTCACGTTTAAATTGCGTCATCAAGAGGCGGCTGGCGACCTCATTGCGCGTTTTGTTAGCTCAAAAGAGGGTTTATGGAAAGCGTTTGGTGGCTGTGGGTTCCGTAAAAAAGCTGACATGTCGGATGTGAATACGGCGTATGAGGGGATGATCTGCGAAACGGGCTTCTATCTGCCTAAGCCTGGAGATCCGGGATACGATGCACGTGTGGGTGCCCTCACGCTTCAATTTGAGTTTAGATCAAAAGAAGGTTGGGCAGAGGTTAGTGATTTGAAGTTGCAAGAAGCTCAGCCTGCCAGTGAGTGGGAGGCCTGGCAGAAGATGGGTGCCGATCAGGATTCCGTTGTGGCAGATCCATTGTTTGTCAATGCGGCACAAGGGGACTTTCATCTCAAGCCTGAGTCACCAGCCTTGAAGCTGGGTTTTAAACCCATTCCTCTTGAAAAGATCGGGTTGTATCAAGATGCCGCACGTGTGAGTTGGCCGGTTATTGAGGCGGAAGGTGTGCGCGAGCATCCTGAGTGGCTCACCGCGGTTCCGATTCCCAAGTGAGGCTGTTAGAAAAATCAGCCATACGCACCGAATCCGAAGAACCAGTGCTTTTTAGCAAAGCGGTAAGCCCATGAGGTCTCAGGCATGGGTTCGCCGCTATGATTATGACAGCCAAGAGTTGGCCGTACCGCTAACTCATCGAAAAAGCGATTTCGCCCACTACTATCAAGGGCGTGATGACGTGCTGCCAGTGCGGCCAGTTCTTTTGGATGATCCATCAGCACACAGCCGCGTGTCAGGAGGGGTATTTCCTTGCGGAAGGCTGAGAGAAAAGGGGATTGGGTGATCGATGTTGCGAGGGGGGTACTCTGGCTGATGCGACAGTCTGAACACTGGATGGGGGGGCAGGGTTCTACATCGCCATGGGCATTGATATGGTGGCTGATGCCTGTTGCCGCTGGACAGAGTGCTTGGCCCTCATGGTCCCAATAGGCATCAATGATCACGGCAGCAGGACAACGTTTGCGTTGCGCCAACAGAAAGCGGCGAACGTCGCGCACCTGTGCATCAGAGAGGGCTTCTTCGAAACCCGGTTGTGGACCGGATGGACGATAAATATAGTACCAGACATAATGAGCCCCACGCGCAATCAACTGATCGATAAAGGTCGGCGTGATGACATCAGCGAAATTTGAGACTGAAACGCTGGTTGCCACGCCCGTGACGAGGCCTTGTTTGCGACAACAGGCGAGGGCGTCCAATGCTTTCTGATACGCAGATTCTGAACCCCGGCGGGCTGCATACGATGTGGCGTTCCCCTCAATACTGATCAGCGGCGAGACATTGCCTGCTTCGCGTAATGTGCGAGCCAGCGTGTGATCGAGGAGTTGACCATTGGTGAAGAGTTGAAAATAAAGGGCACGGTGTCGTTTGAAGAAAGCGGGTAGCCAAGGGAGCAGGAGCGGCTCGCCGCCGAGGATGCCAAAAAAGCGACAGCCTTGTTCACGGCCTTCGGTGACAATTTGATCGAGCAAGGGTTCAGGCATGTCAACCGGCTGAGTGACTCCGGTTGCCCAGCACCCTTTACAGGCGAGATTACAATGCTGTGTAACACTAACAAAGAGAAAGGGGGGGAAGACTTTGTTTTGTTTTTTACGGTTCTCAAAACGACGGATGGCTAACAGGTTTCCAAGTCCTGCCCCGACAATGAACTTCCAGAGCAGTCGCGGAGGAATCTCACGTATCAGACGTAGCAGGAGAGGAGTCATTGTTGTTTTCTTTTTTTGAACTGCAGGTGAAAAACAAAAGAGTGGGCGGTTACAGTAGACCAGAGTATAAGATCCGGTCTTTCTCCGCTTGATCGAATTTGTCAGGATCAAGGAGCACTTTTTTCTTGCGGCGTTCAGCCAACAGCCGTAGGGGGTCTTCACCCAGTTGTCGTTCGAGGGTCTCACGCGAACGTGGTTGAGGGCTTTCGATTTCGCCGTTCAGGTCTGCATCGTGGCAGAAGGGAAAGATCAAGGCACCCACCGGACAGAGTCGCGCACACGCAGGGCAACCCGTTTTACAGTTGAGTGGTGCGGTGACGTGGACCGATCCTGATATCGTTTCGATGGGACTTTTGCCGTAAACAGAGAAGAGGCAATACGCGCGGCACGTTCCGCAATTCGTGCAGAGCGTTGGGTCGATCACGGGATACCAAGGGACTCCGTGCTCGCGCTTTAAGGCCTCGCGATCAAAAGGCAGTGTCACCCAGTCAACGGTGCGAGTGTTCAACGCAACACCAGCAAAAGCGAGCAACGCCTTTGCCGCACGTGGACGCGAGCAGCCGATAACGAGCGGATCATGGCCTGCAAAAAATGCGTGCAACTTCTCTCGGTTGTTGGGGAGTGCCTGTTCGGCAAGCTTCTCTACACGTGCGATCGCTTCCAGCGGAACTTGGGCATGGGCGGCAAGGGTAGCGGCACCGTCGGATGATAGGCGGTCACGCGCCCCCAATGAGATAAGGATGACTTTCACTTTGGGATCTCCTTAACGGATCTTGATTAGAATCACAAAAAGTAATGGCGTAAGAAAAGATTGAATTAAGACAAAACGCATTAAGACCTGCGCGTTACTCCACTGCATATTTTTGCGGCAATGGTCATGGAGTGGAAAGCGAATGCGATGGAGCATTTTGATCAGGCGATGTTGTTTGTTGGCATCTTCACGGGGTAGCAGGTGTGTGGGGCGCACGTCAAATCCGATACGCCGAAACGCACGTAGAAGAATCAGTTTGAAGAGTCCTGTGCCACCGTTTACGAGAACAACAGGCGAGACGACAAAAATCAGAAATGGGTTTCCCGCCACTAGCACTGCGACACCGACCAACATTCCTAGAAAGCGAGACCCTGCGTCGCCCATCAGTACATGACTGGGTTCAGCGTTATGCCACAAATAGCCTGCGAGTGAACCGGCAAGCGTGGCAACCAGAATGGCCCAACGCGCACCATCCGGATTATGTGGGATCAGGAGGTAGTCGGCGATTGGGCGATACCCGATGACGCCATAAAGCAGCCCAGCCAAGGCGAAAAGCGAGAGGAGTGTCAGCGAACCAGCCAGTCCATCGACACCATCTGAGCAGTTAGTGGCATTCATGGTAAAGCAGAGTAAAACCGATGCACCCGCTAAGTAGAGCGCTGGCGGGAGGATGAGCACCTGTTTAAAGAAGGGTAACCAGATCTGTGAGCCTTGGCCCTTGTAGAGGCACCAAGAGGCAATACCTGCGACGGCTAAATCGAGCAACCCTTTTCTGGCCTCTCCCCACGGTAGGAGGCTACGATCATCCAGATAGCCGAAGAGCATGCAGGCGTAGAGGCAGAGGACAACGCCCAGTTCCCAGCGCCCCATGGGGACAAACAGAGCCAACACGGGAATGAGGAGTAGAGCGATCAGAAGTCCCGCGCCGGTTGGTTTGCCATGCGAGCGGGAGCCTCCATCTGCGGCTAAGGATTTGCCTCGGTCTCTAGGTAGGCGGTCCCACAGACGTGGCATCAAACTCCAGATGACCAAGCCGCCGACCAGTGTGGCGGTTGCTAGTAACATCAGATGGGATGAGAAAAGCCGGAACGGCCCCCAGAATTTCGATAAATAAGATGCGATCCAATACAGCATGATGTCGCTCCGCTTTGTTTAACATCCGTGTTTCAATTGCCTGACAATGGCGGCGATATGTGCGGGGGTGGTTCCACAGCACCCGCCGATAATGGAAGCTCCGGCAGCGACCAAAGCGGGAACTTTGCGGGCCATCTCGTCCGGTGTTTCAGGAAATACAGTTTCGTTATTCAAAAGGATTGGCATACCGGCATTGGGCATGGCAATCAGCGGAAGAGCGGTTGCTGTTCGCAAGCGGGTGACGATGTTAATCATGTGGTCAATGCCGGTTCCGCAGTTAGTTCCCAGTATGTGGGCACCTGCGGTCGTGGCTTCTTCAGCAAACTGTTCTGGGGTCACGCCCATCATGGAGGCATACCCGCCATTGGGTTGCGGGTCAAAGGTTAAGCTTGCGAGGCAGGTGAGCGCCGTATTCTCGCGTATCGCACGCACGGCGATGCAACACTCTTCAATCGCCATCATTGTTTCGACGATGACCGCATCAGCTCCGCCAGCCTCAAAGGCCCGCGCCTGTTCCGCAAAAGCCTCATAAAAGGCCTGCTCGGTCTCATCGCCGTAAGGTTCCAGGAAAGCGCCTGTTGGACCTAGGCTGGCCATCACATACTGATCTTGACCGGCAACTTCACGTGCCAGAGCTGCGCCAGCTTCATTAATCTTTGTGACGGCATCGGCCAATCCGTAGTGCGCCAGTTTATAGCGGTTGCCGCCAAACGTGTTGGTTTCGACGATGAGGCTTCCAGCTTTTCGATAAGCCTGATGAATGGTACGCACCTGATCCGGTTTATCGAGGCACCACGACTCTGGACAATCACCTGGCTCAAGTCCCTGCAAGTGAAGTTGTGTTCCCATTCCCCCGTCGCAAACGAGGATTTCGTTTGCGGCTCGTTCCTCAAGACGCTGCATTACATTTATCCTTAGGTTGTCGCGTTAAAAAGTTTTTTTAGCATAACAGAAAGCGATAGGGGGTATAAAGACGCAAACAAAAAAAGACATCGCACCTGCGTGCGATGTCTTTTTACAGTTTGAATCGCTGCTATGCTTATTTTGCGAGCACAGCATCCTTGGCTGCTTTTGCCAAACGGAATTTCGCAACTGTCTTTGCAGGAATCTTGATCTCCGCACCTGTGGCGGGATTACGGCCTTTACGTGCGGGACGTTTGACTTTGATCAATTTGCCCAGACCTGGGAGCATAATACCCTTGGGATCTTTAGCGCCAGTGTAGGCGATATCCAAAAGTGTTTCGTAAATTAAACCAGCCTGTTTCTTCGTGATCTCAGCGGATGCAGCCAGAGCGGCCATAATCTCGCTTTTTGTCCTGGGCGTTGCCTTTTTAGCCATAAGTTAACTCCTTTTAATGTATGGGACGACCCCCATAACAATTAACAACATATCTAATTTTGATGAAGAATCAACTATAAAAGCTAAAAACAGCAAAGATTTCCTTTGCGGGTATAAACCGGAAAATTTGTGTTGAATGAAGTCAAGGTGCTTGAGCGTCAAGTTTTTCGTCCCTTCAAACAAGAGGGCGCAAGAAGTGATATCGTAATGGTTGGTAACATTTGCGTCAGTCACGGGTTGTCGGTTATGATAAGACTTATGTCACAGAAGAAGGATCAGTCTTATCAACATTTCAGATGGGCGCAATGGACGGTACGGGGGAGTATTTGTGTTGTCGCCGCGTTATTGGCTATGCAGGTGGCGGGTCCTGCATGGCTGGCTGCACTCATGCCCTCGCTGAGTGTGTTTACCGCTTTGCTGGCTGTAGCGGCGGGAGGAGGGGGCCTTCTGTTATCAGGGGCTTTGGTGATGGCTGTGATTTGTGTGTTTAAACCTCGTTTTTTTTGTCGTTGGGTGTGTCCCGTGGGGACCTGTCGGGATGTTCTGGCAGGACGTTTCTCGCATCGTGCGTGGGTTGCGCGTGTGCCTCAGCTCGGGCTTTGGTTGGTGTGTGTGGGCGTGGGTGCCGCGTTGATGGGGTATCCGTTATTTGGCTGGTTAGATCCGCTGGTCATCTTCAATGCTTTTTTCGGTACGATCGGGCATGCGGCTGAGCCGCGTCCTTGGGGGGCTTGGGTCGGGTTGCCGATGCTCCTCTTGTTGTCTGTGATAGGGCCTTGGCTTTGGTGCGGGCGGCTTTGTCCGTTGGGAGCGATGCAGGATCTGTTGCGGAGTTGGACACGGTTTAAAAGTTTTGCCAAAGGGTGTGGCGTCAATCAGCAGGTACCGGAGAAGCCTTCGACGGCTTCAGGACGAGCTGCCGCGTGGCAGACCAGCCGGCGAGTTTTTTTGGGACTAGGGTTAGGTGCTGGTTATCGACTGGTCCTCCCACCGGGCGACACCTCCGGGCCTGAGACCGCGTTGCGGCCACCTGCTAGTCGGCCCTCGTCACGCTTCACGCGCTTATGTGTGCGTTGTGGGAATTGTGTGCGGGCGTGCCCCAGTGGTATTATCCGCTGGGGTGGAACAGAGGGGCGTGTGGCTGGGATGTTCGCGCCTGAGATTCATTTTGATGGTGACTACTGTCCGGCATCTTGTACGGTTTGTAGTACAGTTTGTCCGACGGGTGCGATCCCACATTTTACGCGGATGACCAAGTCGCGCCGCCCGATTGGATGTGCGCAAGTGGACGCAACAGAGTGTTTGCTAAGTGACCGTCGTGAGTGTGGTTCCTGTATTGGCACATGCCCACATGGGGCGCTTGATGCGGATTGGGATTCAGTGGAGATGGTGAGTCGCGTAGTGGTGAATCAAAAAGCCTGTACAGGGTGTGGCTACTGTGAGTATGTCTGCCCGGCATTGCCAAAGGCTATTCAGGTAAAACCGCTTTAAAAGAGAGATGTGACGTATGCGAACAGACAAAAAAGTTTCGGCGATTGCACGCATCTGGCGTTTTCTACGGTTTGAACTCTGGCATGTGCAGAGTGGTGAGTTGCCTTGGATGTACCGTAACGGGTTGCATGCGCTGCGATTGATCCATCTAGTGGTGGGGGGCTTCCGACGAAACGAGTGCGCATTACATGCTGCGTCGTTGACCTTCTTTTCACTGATGGGGTTGGTGCCCGTATTGGTGTTGGCCTTGGCGCTTGCGCGAACGTTTGGTGGTGCGGATTTAGCCAAGGCGCAGATTGACAAAAATTTAGATGCCTGGATGGCACAGATGGAGCCGGTGAGCGTGCCGCCCGCTGACCCTTTGCAGGCGAGTCAGCCTGAGCATGTATTGGCACAGGCCGAAGCAACTCGTGCGTTTTCGACGCAGGTGCGTGAGATTTCCGATCAAATTTACGACCAGGTCA
>CAZSUM010000027.1:10708-16088 GCA_964610015.1 uncultured Lentisphaeraceae bacterium | reverse complement strand
GGTCCCTGTCTCTGCAAACGCTGTGCACTGCGGACGCCTCGGGGATGCGTCCCTACCATTGCAAACGCCTCGGCACCTCTGCCAAGGCTACGGCGTCCCGCAGGGGGATGTGCCCCTACCGCACGAATCAGATCGCGATCATCAAAACGCTCGTATCCGAAAATGGCTCTTACCAGAACCCCATTTTTGGTTCAACATGAGCATTGTCATTTTTTTAGTTTTTGACATGTTCATCACTCATTTTTGAGTATCATTAATTATGTGTAACGCGCCTTCTGACGCCTAGCGTTTAGCCGCAAGCCCGCAAAGCCTTCGCCAAGCGGTGACGGCGGTGAGAAGATTCTCACCTTTGAAGAATGGCTGGTCGAGGAAAAATATTTCCGATTGTCACTTATGGTCTGTAGACTCAAAGTCTTCATTACATAAAAATAATACAATATGAACTCGTATGTTCCCGCAATCTTGGTTCGGTTCGGTCATACCATCCGGTCTAGGCGACTCGCTCTTGACCTGACACAAGAGGGGTTGGCTGAAAAAGCCGAACTGCACCGAACGTACATCGCGGATATCGAACGGGGAACCCGCAATGTCTCACTGCAAAATATTGAGAAGCTGGCACTTGCCTTGGATTGCTCGCTTGAAACTCTATTTGCGGATGTTGAAAAAGGACGGAAATGAAGATCCTGAGAACGACGTACCTGATCAAAGCAGGGCCTTTCGGAGTGAGCCCTGAATGGCAAGCTCGGCACACCCAGATCTGCAAAGCGATTGCCGACGTTGAATGGCCGGAAGGAAGCGGGACATTCACCTTGCACGCCAAAAAGCAGGCCAATGGCGTTGTGCCGATCAAAAAAACGTGCATGGCCGACCTGAAGAAACTTGGATGGAGTCTGGAAACACGGTTTAGCCCCAGCTCCGAGAAAAGGCCGGGGCCAATAGACGCCACATGCGTTGAGAAGGGTAAAATACTGTGTCTCGAATGGGAGACATGCAACATCTCATTGAGTCACCGCGCCCTCAACAAGATGGCGTTGGGACTGATCACCGGAGAGTTCATCGGCGGCGTTCTGATCATTCCTTCCCGCGTCATGTATTTCTATCTGACAGATCGGATCGGGAATTACGCCGAGATCCAGCCCTACTTCCCCGTATGGCAGGCGCTAAGCGTAAAAGAAGGAGTGCTGGCTGTAATCGAAATCGAGCATGACGCACTCAGCGTGGACGTTCCCCACATCACGAAAGGTACGGACGGCCGCGCATTACGCTGATCTCACTTTTTTTGCAACAGCAGGATCTGCTCGCGCCGCATGGTGTTGGACATGCCAATAATGTTGCGCTGCATCGTCCGGATCAAGGAGAGTCCGGTTTCTTGACCCATGCGCACAAGCATTGCGTCTAGGCCCTCGACTTCACAAGGAGACTGTTTCAGGATCTTGCCGATCTGGTTGTTGTTCGTCCCCACGATGATCGTGCAGAACTTGCCGCATTTCAGCACACGCGAACACTCCGCGATCACGCGATTCATATCATCCTGATAGAACGCGAACTTCTCCAGCAAAGACTTGCCGCGCAAGCCCACCATGGATTCCTGAAGCTGTTCCAGATCGACTCCTAGGTAATTTAGGTGGAACGCGTCATTGTCCAAGTAATCGATTGCGAAACTGTAGGGCGGCGAAAACAAAATGCCGTCAGCGCTCGCATCCGCGATGGGCATGGAACGGGCGTCGCCCTGTGAAACACGAGCATGCCCGAGCGCAGCATGATCGTGGCGGAGAAACGTCTGGATCTTGTCCGCAACAAATACGTAGCGGTCAAGGATTGCGCGAAACTGGTCGATAGGTGTCTTGCGTGTACTGCGCTCGGAATAGCCAGCGGCATCCAGATACGCGAGGAGCAGGAAACCATAGGTTTCGGCGGTCTCGCGGTCGATGCCCTTCGGCGAACGCAGGGCGCCTGTCAAATACTCGGTCGGTTCTTCCATCACTTCATCTGCATAGTGCAGGTACGCGGTTCTTGCGGACTTGCGTCCGCTTATGGGACTGCCGCGTTTTCCGAAGTACTCGAATACGACTTCAACATTATCAACAGCCTTGCGAGCCCGACCTAACGGCATGGTTAGCGCGTCCAACTTGGTCTGCGTCATGAACCGGCAAAAAGGGCTGGCATCGAAGCCAAGGGAGTTGATACCCATCAGCGTTGCCTCAACCGCAACTGTCCCCGACCCCATCATTGGGTCAACGACAGTGTCACCCGGTTTCAGGCCCATAACATTCAAGATACCTTTGACCATCTGCGGGTGAAATTTCCCTCGATATGGAAACAGCCCGTGAGTCGCATAGCCGGTTCGAAAAATGTTTTTTTCAAAAAAAGATTTCAGTCGGGAAGATGAGTGCCCGGGCAACTTCAGCGATTCGCCCGCGCACATCTGAAAATGCCGGGTTGCGCTGTCGCCGACTTTAGCGAAGTAAGCAGCGTTTTGAAGTAATTCCTGATCATCAAGGAGCTGGTTTTCATAGAATGCCAGTTCCATCTCATAGTAATCGTTGATGTCCGGAATCAGTTCACGACTCGTCGAAAACAGATGTTCGGCCAAACCGCTTGATAGCACATCGGATGGATTCAACATGGCCATATTACCCCTCTATAAAATCGTCATGTTCATGAGGACACACGAGCGGCGTAGAAAGACGTTCGATGATGGCGTCGCAACTCTCTTTTTCGATACCGATCCAGTACCGGTTCGAACGTTCGCACACGTCAAACGTCGTTCCGCTACCACCGAAAGGATCGAGCACGATGTCCCCCTCCTGTGTGGACATCTGAACCACACGGTTGACCAGTTTCGTTGAGAGTTGGTTTGCGGTCCGCTTTTCGCTCTTGAACTTGCGATGCCGGACAGGCGGAATATCGTCCCACACGTCTGTCAGATTTACACCGTTAGGATTCATGGCATCCCTGTGTCCACCATAATCCTTTAACTCTTTCGAGCAATGTCGGCAGATTTTAATAGGTGTGCGAATCTTACGGAAAGTCTTCGGCTTACCCTTTGTGTAATAAAGCAAACTATAGTGTGCTGGATACAAACGCCCCGGTATTGGCAAACTCAATTTAAGGTTTACCGCAATCCAGTGGCGGAACAACATGTCCGCCTCTGTCAAGTATGCACCTAAAAGGATGTTCCATTTGGGCAAGTTGTAAACGAACAGCGAACCGCCAGGCTTTAAGATTCGGATACACTCCTTCAGCCACGACTTACTCCACATCAGATACGCTTTATCGGACAGATTGTCATTAACCTTCTTCCCGTATTGCTTATCCAGATTAAAGGGCGGGTCTGCAAAGATCGTGTCAACGGAAGCGTCTTCGATTTTGGGCAAAACCTTTAGACAGTCGGCATTGAACACAACTCCTCGAGACGTTGTGTATTTCTGAAGCGCGGCAATATCTATTGAACAAAGCGACAAAGGATGAAAAACATCGGTTTTATCACTCGGCGAACCTACTATTGGCAAATAATTGACAGCAAGATTACTCATAACTTACTAACTCTTCAAACGTCTTAATGTAACTTATAGTCTACACCCATGTAAATAACATATTACCGTCTCTCGGCTATTACGTCACGCCTAGACAATTCATCTAAAGGGGAAACAAGCACTTCTCCTACTTTGTCTTCTCCCCCGCCGCCCGCAAGTTCTTCCACACGCTCCGCGTGATCGTAGCGGGCAGCGGTCGAGTCCTCGGTCCATTCCCCAGCCGTTAAGCAAAATCGTCCGCGGAATAGAGGTCGGTTCAGCCGGGACTTTTTGATGCACGGTGTTGACGACGGGCCTCAAAATACTTAGACTGACACAGTTTTATGGTCGTGAGGGTTAAATCGATCAGGTGTGCAGGCACGGGTGCGCTGGCTCAGAGTACCATGGATGGTCGGAGGTGTACTGTTGAAGCAACAGCGTATAGTGTGTTTGCGAAAAAAGGTGAAGAATGGAGTGTTGGTTGGCTTTACCGTGGTCCGGTCTTTGGGGGCAGATATAAATATGGTTCTCAAACTGCTCGAAGTTTTTTCGGTCAATGATGTGTCTGGGGATGCTGGTAGTGACATGTTTATTACGGTGAATGAGCAATTAGCAAAAGGTGTTTTAAAACTCCCTAGATAATAGAATGACAACACAATAGTTTTGTCTGTAAATTTAAAGAGTAGGGTTATATTGGCACGCCATCTGTGTTGAAAGTAATACGTCCTAAGCTACAAGTCGTCTCTGCCTCTCCGACAGCAGCGTGGTTGTAACGAGTCTAAGCAAAGACTTTTAGTTCGAGAAAAACCCCACAATACGAGTTCGTCTTCGAACCTGCCAATTTAAATCTCAACTAGGGTACTTGTTCAAAAACCTGCATCTCATAAGACTCCGTATTCAAAATTGTTTGAAAACGCCTCCTCCATGGCGGTTCCTTTTTTTCATGGGTCATGGTTTGTTCTTCCTTTCATTGTTTTTCGGTTCAACACAAACGATAGCCATGACTCGCCATCTTTTTCAAAAAGGTGCCTTTCATTTTGCACATCGCCGTACGTTAAAGTCTCCCGCTGAAACATTCCTTTCATCCACAAAGTGTGCTATCGTAACAACAAAACAAAGGAGATTATTATGGAGAATAAAACGTGTACCGGTGATCATCAAGGGCATCTCTGTCTGTTAGCAAGCAAGGAGCGTTTCGAGGAGATCAAACAGCTCGCAAAAGATCCTCATTTTATCTGTTTCAACTGCGGGCGCGTGGCAGATAAACCTGAGAACCTCTGCAACCCCATGCCTCTGGATTAAACGGGCAAAACACCATTCATGCGTCTTGTGCGGCATTTTAAGAATCGTTCACACGCACAAATCAGGAGTCTTTTATGCCTACAACAGTTAGCGGCACATTGATTGATCCCCTTCAAAAGACCAGTTTCGGCGCTCAGATGATTCTTGATGATAATGGCACCATCGAAGCGATTGAGCCGACGGAGTCTCCTGATTCTGGTTTCATCATGCCCGGATTGATCGATTCCCATGTGCACATCGAAAGTTCGATGTTAACCCCTGCCGCTTTCGCTCGCGCTGCAGTCGTTCACGGCACACTGGCCGCTGTTGCCGACCCACATGAAATCGCCAATGTCCTTGGTGAAGCGGGTGTCAAGTTAATGCTTCAACTCGCGCAACAAACGCCCTTCATTTTCGGATTCGGCGTTCCCTCCTGCGTACCGGCGACCCCCTTTGAAAGCGCAGGTGCCGAGCTTGATGCCGAAACAGTGGCCAGACTTTTAAACCTTCCCGGCATCACACATCTGGCTGAGATGATGAATGTCCCTGGGGTTCTCAACAAAGATCCGACGGTGCTTAGAAAA
>CAZSUM010000027.1:260-10698 GCA_964610015.1 uncultured Lentisphaeraceae bacterium | reverse complement strand
GCACGCACTCGGTAAACCGATTGATGGACATGCTCCGGGTTTAACAGGCGATGCGATGCAGGCTTATGCTAAAGCCGGGATTACGACCGATCATGAGAGTCTGACTTTTGATGAGGCACGTGACAAACTCGAAGCAGGAATCATGTTGCAAATCCGGTATGGTTCAGCGGCACGACACTTCGAAACCTTTCTCCCCCTGCTAAACCGTTACCCAGAGCGTTGCATGTTTTGCAGTGATGATAAACATCCCAACGACCTCATTCATGACCACATCAATACCATCGCTGCAACCGCTTTTAAACGGGGTGTTGCACTCCATGCGATTCTTCAAGCTGCTTGCGTTAATCCGGTCAAACATTACAAGTTGCCGATCGGACTGCTCCAACCTGGAGATTACGCTGATTTTATCCTTGTTGATGATCTTCATACCTTCAAGCCGCGAGAGGTGTGGTTGCGTGGCAAGTGCGTTGTGCGTGATGGAGAATCCTTTCTTCCACCCGGCGAAATTAGTGTAGTTCCGAACCATTTTAACGCCGTGTGTCTCGAACTTGACGCACTCAAGCTACCCAAAGTGAGCAGTCGAAAAATCCGCGTTATTGGCATTCGAGACGGTCAGCTCATCACAGACCACCTCATAGAGAACCCCGTTGTAAAGGAGGGTCACATTGCGGCTGATCCTGCTAATAATTTAAACAAGCTCGTCGTCTATAACCGTTACCAACCCGCCAAACCTGCGATCGCGCTGGTCCGTGGGTTTGGACTAACGCGTGGTGCGTTGGCATCAAGTATTGCTCATGACTCACACAACATTATTGCCGTCGGCGCCACAGACGCAGCGCTTCTGACAGCCATTAACGAGGTGGTCATTAATAAAGGAGGACTGGCGGTTGCGGATGACAACCGCAAAGTGCTCACCTCATTGCCACTACCACTGGCAGGGCTCATCTCGACCGAACCTGCTGAAACCGTTGCTCGCGCCTATTCGGATTGCGATCATCTCGCAAAACTTCTGGGCACACGCCTAACCGCGCCCTTTATGACCCTCTCGTTCCTCGCTCTACCCGTTATTCCCAAACTCAAGCTAACCGATAAAGGATTATTTGACGGAGAGCTTTTCAAGCACGTTGGCATCACGGTTTAGCCGATATTGCACGTGTGGCGAATGAGTTACTGATCCTGACACACCCACGCAAGGCACTGATCAGGCAAAAGGCGTCTCTTTTTTAACCAGACAGAGTAACCGGATGGTCTCAATCGAAACATCCAGCGGAATTGGGTAGGATTTGTTTTCACGGATCGCATTGTAGACATGCGTCCAGATCAAGGTCATACCCGACTCATTTTTTGGAGCAACCGGCACCGTAGACTCTAACCACCGTAATGTTTCAGGCGTGCCAAAACTCCCTAGCGGCGGAGTGCGTACACTGGAACGACGCCGTGCAAGCTTCTGCTTGGGATCTAGATAACGCAATTTACCTTCCGTCGCACCGGTGTTGAGTGTGAATGAACCCTTCGTTCCTGTGATTAGAAACTGGGGAACCGTCTCCACACGTCCACCTGAGATCTCAAGATCAACCGTCATGCCACCCATGTTGCGCATGATGATTCGGACATAATCCTCCGCATCACCCACTGCTGCCACACGCTTAAAATCAGCCCACACTTTGATAGGTGGCGTTTTTAATAACTCCAGCGCTTGATCCAAAAAAGCTGAGCCCCATGAAAGAGCAGAGCCCCCGCCACAACGACGAACAGTCTGCCAGTCATCGCGACGCTCGTAAGTTCCACGACAAATTTTAATATCGTAAATGTCGCCTAGAATGCCAGATTCAATCACTTCCCGTACCTGCATAAAGGAAGGTTCATAGCGATAATTATGACGAACAAGGAGACGGTGTCCGGCTTTGATCGCCGCAGCTCGCAAGACCATCGCCTCGTCATGATCGCGACAGAACGGGCGCTCAATATTGACCCACTTATTGGTCTTCAGCGCCTGCAACGCATGCGCTGCGTGATCGTCAGTACGCGTGGCAATATCTACCAACTCAACGTCAGGATCAGCCAAAAGATCTTCATACCGTCGATAGGTGCGGCATTCTGGTAACAATTCAACTGCCAAATCTCTACGCTCTTTAACTGGGTCACAAACCGCCATGATTTTGAAAAGATCCTGATACTGCGCTAATTCAGGAATATGCATCTCCAATCCAGCCCGTCCCAGCCCAACTAATCCGACCCTAATCGGGGGCCGTGTGGTGCGAATCATTTTGAAAATCCTCCTCTTAAAAATTCTAATGTGCAGGCAATCAACTGTTGGCTTACAGGTCAACAAGGTGTAATAAGATAGTTCCTTTTAAAATTCACGTCAATATTCTTTTTCATCTACAACAGCCTTTCGTCAGTGGCAATCAATTGAACAAAAACAAAAAACCTATTCTTTAGTTTTATCGCTTGTACCTTGCTGTGACACGTGTCATTAAGCCAGTACCGTACTTGACGCAACCTACGTTTTTCTGCATGATAGCAACTTTTAAAAGGAGCCCGTGATGAACGATCAGATTAAAGCTAAATTAGAAGAGTTGCGTGGTATGTTACAGGCCGATGGAGGGGACCTGGAGGTCGTCTCGATTGAGGGGAAGACGGTACGTTTGCGCCTGCGTGGTGCCTGCGGCAGTTGTCCCCACGCGACCATGACCCTGAAGCAGGGCATTGAGCGTGTGCTACGCGAAACAATTGATCCAGATATTGTTGTTGAGCGTGCTGTCTAACGCACGTGCCTTCACTCTTCGCCCACCTGCACACAGTAGAGACGTTCGCTGTCGCGCAGGTAGAGGCGGTTGTCAGCCAGCACCATGGGGCCCCACGCATCACGTCCTTGTCCCTTCATCAGTGCATGGCGTCCTAGCAATTTAAACCCTTCGCGCCCAACTTGCGCTAGAGTGAGTGACCCGTTATCATCCAGTAAATACATGAGCCCATCGGGTGTTAACACATAGGGTCCTAAACCAAAGGTGTGTTCACGTCCACTTGTCCAGACGCGTTCGCCCTCCCAGGACATGCAAGCCAGTTGTTGCCGATCGCCCCCACCATCACCCGGCAAAACAGAATACAGTAGCCCCTCCCACGCCACAGGCGTCTGTTGTTCACTCGCAAACTGTTTCCGGTCTGTTTTAAAAAGGACCTTTGCCACCCAATTTGTACCTTCGCGACTCACTTGAAACATGGCACCGCCAGAGCCGTATCCCGCTGTCATAAAAAATCGTCCGTCAGTTAGTGGAACAGGAGAGGGCGCAACAACACTGGGGTTAAATTGATCGGTTTGCCAGAGTAAACGCCCCTGCTCTTTGCCTTCAGCAGCAACGCCGACAATCCCCCCTAGCCCCGCATAGATATACTGCCGCACTCCCTCTACCACCAAAACCATGATGGATGCATGCGACATCTTCAATTTACCGGGATTCGGCGTTTCAAATATACGCGCCCCGTCTGTCAGACGAAGACCACAAAGCAAAACATCGGGCCCTGCTGGCGCAAGAATAACCAGTCCAGAATCAATCAAGGGGCACTGTCCGGCATACCACAGCGGTACGCGGGCCCCATACTTCGATCGCAAACTGATTCCCCAGCGATAGGCACCATCCGCAGCGTTCAAACAAAGAACATGGGTCTGCGGTCCCAGCGTAACTACCGCTTCGCCATCTGTTGCGGCAACGGTTCTAGATATCCCGTGATTCCGCTTGGTTTTAACAGCATAGAGATGTTCCCAACGCTCCTGGCCGGTGTCTGCATTAAGACACCGCAGACAATCCCCGCCACGTGACTCGTCATAATCCAGCAGGTAAAGTGAGCCGTTTGCTAAGGCTGGCATCGCGTGCCCGTCTCCCACAGGTATCGACCAGCGAACAACCGGACCCGTTTCAGGCCAACGCCTGAGCAACGTCCCCGCATGAGTGGCAAGGTTGTCACGGTTGGAACCACGGAACCCAGACCAAACCCCTTGAGTACTTCCCTGTGGGATTTCGCGATTTGCTTTAAAGCACCCTGTCAGATCCGCATCCCGAGCCTCCTCTGTCGCCAACGCCACAGCCTCTGCCAGTGAACCCTCTGCAGCACGTTCACGGCGCACGACATCAACAGACAATTGCTCAAGCCAACCCCACAGTATAGATCCGGCAACAGTCGCAGCCAAGACTGTAGCGCCAAACGGCAAGACTCTCAAGATCCCAACCCTGTTGATGACACGCCTCCTTTCCGCAGTCGCCGAAAGATTTAAAACCCACACTGTTTAACGTAACATACGCGCCATGATTCGCCGGAGTAGGCGCTTCAAGCCTGTATGCTGTATCCCTGCAATCACGCGTTCCGTCTCGTGCCGATAGTGTTCATATAAAAGATTCACACGTTCGTTGAGCCCATTCTCAGCAATGGTGTCGATCAGTCGTTGAGCCCCCTCACGTCCGTCTTGCCAAACCGTTCGTAACGTTTGAACCACATTAGGGTCTTCACTCGCACAAGCAACAGCCAAAAAAATGGTCGGCCGCATAGAGAGTAGGTCTGCAGCACGCCCCTCAACTGAGTAAAAGTCTTCCATGTCATCTCTAATCTGATAAGCAGTCCCCACTGCGCGACTGAACTCCGAGAGTCGCAGACACGTCTCTTGGTCCACCCCCGCTGCTATGGCACCGACCAATACAGCGACTTCAAAAGCCGCTGCTGTTTTACGCTCATAAATGCGTAACACGGTCGCCTCTGTCACTGGAGATGGGTTACGACTGAACGCCAGTTCCTCCCCCTGCCCAAGACAAAGCGCCCGATGACCATGCGCAGCGGCCAACACCATCCCTGAACGAATTCGTTCTGAAAAATCGCTCTCAGCCAGTAACCGATACCCTTCGCCAATTAAATAGTCGCCTGCATTAATTGCCGCAGGAACACCATACCGGCAATGAACGGTCGGCAGTCCATAGCGTTGCGAGTCGTTGTCCTCAATATCATCATGAATCAATGACGCTTTATGAAAACACTCCACTGCCAATGCAGCGGGTATAATCTTTGAGTAATCACCCTCTGAGGCATCATTCACCGCCACGGTCAATAAAGGTCGCCACCGTTTTCCGCCGTTCAACAGCCATTCATGGCCAATTCGTTCAGCCTCGGTCTCTGGTTTACCCATCAACGTTACTAAACCCTCTTCGGTAAACCAGCTATTGACCTGCTCTGAAACTGATTCAATCTCTGTAACGCTACTCCCCCCGCCAGCCTCACCCAGACGCAAAAGCGACAACGTCCACTCAAGATCAATTTTTGTATGATGACACCCGTCGGTCAGCAAGGGAATACCCAACCCCGGAATAGCATGTGCATTCATGATGGGAAACATTCGCCTTAAAGAATCGAGACACCCAACACCGATCACCGCATCAACCTTTCCGCTAACCAGTAACTTCGTGACGACTGTCGTGCCCTCAGCAACCAATGAAACATACCCCAAACGATCTGCCTCAGCCTGTAAGGTACCAATTGCGCACGCGCCACATTGCGCACAAATCAACCCCAACGCATCGCGTTCCGCACGACATGTTTCGGTATGCGCCAAGCATTGAGGCAACAACAACAACCGCCGCTCAAAAGGAATCGCTACAACCACATCCATCCAAACCGCATTATTCAATAACACAGCCGCAAAAGCCAATTCACCCTGTTCCACGGCAAAGTTAGCGACCAAACCATGCACATGGCTCGCTAACTCGTTATCAGTCAACGGGGGAACGAGTTTCTCACGCGCCACGTAATCCGCTACGGCCCGCCCCAAAGTAAACCGACGCTCATGACTTTGGGGCACAACCAGTGCATGTCCCAACAGAGTTAATTGTTCTACATCACGTTGCATTTGGCCGACATTATAAAGGCACACCCTCAAAAATAAAACGATGAAAACAGCTATAAAACAGCGCTGACTCATTTAGAGCTGAAATCCAATTCGTGCTGTGGCCATCTCCCCCGCACTGCGAACTGGACGCTCACGCGTTCATGTCACAAGCGATTTCTCAAAAAGAATCAGAATTCGTTCTTGCCCGCATCTACGCTTAACGGCATTATGGTGTTTATGCGACACGTTCTACGTTTATCAGGGATTCTTTTTTTGCTGTTAACCGCAGGGTGCCTAAGTCCGTTAGAAAACCCCTATTTTTCGGTTGAAGAGTCGGGCTTAAATTGGGTGGATATCCGTCACTACAATACCACAAAACCGATTCAACGCGTGTGGGTACGACTGGATGGAAATGGCATCGTTACCGTCCGTTCAGGCACCAGCCCGTTGGTCAGTAATTCTTTTGCCAAAGATTTTGATAATCAGCTTTGGGATGACATCTATCAGACACGGCTGACAATCCCGCGCGAAGAAGCCAACTTTCTCTTCCAATCGCTGGTCGACAAAGGGTTGTTTGAAAAAACGAAAAAGCCAGACGATGTTGAACAAGCAGATCAAATTTACGTAACCGCCAACATCCAAAACAAAACAGTCACCTACACAGACCCGGTCGGTGAGCCTGACCTTGCCGAGCAGTTACGGATGATTGTCATGATGTTTTATCATCCTAGACCAAAGAATGCCAAGCCATGACCTTTCACGGCTTTAAACGCTTTCCCCAACAAAACTCCCTTCTCTTCTGTCTGTTGCTGACGCTATGTAGCCTGATTCCCTCTCCGAGTCGGGGCGAGAGACTCTTTGTCGGCATTTTAGAAGCAGACAGTTATCAGAGCGTGATCTATGGTGCATCCGCATTTAGCCGTTTGGCAGATCTCCCCCTCGTATTGGATCTCGTTCAGACAGGACTTACACGTGCGATGAACGTGCCGACTTTTGCAGGCATCGCTGAAAATGAACCTTTGCGAATCATTCAGACCATAGAGGATAGCCTCCCGATTAGTTCAGAAAACCCAGCCAATATCGCTTTGATTCCATTAAACGATAATGGCCGTAGTCTACTCGAAGCGTATGCCTCAACTTATCAATCTAAGACCCCCAAAACGCCTTTTATCACCTTTTCAAATCCATCCGACACTAACTTATCCCAAAACGTCACCGTTGCAATCGTCAAACGTCATTTGCTGGCATCAACATCACCCGACGCCTTAGAATGGGCTTGGCAAAATCGCACACGTCTGTTGGAGGCCCCATTACAGTCGATTCCCGGAACGATTCGTGTTTTGGTCAATCCGAAACGTTTCGCAGACCTACTGGCTCTGGAACTCGCAAAAACCGAAAGCTTTCTAAAGACTGATCTCTTGCTTCACGAGTTTGAAAGCTTCTCTTTTGGTGTCACGTTTGAAGGACAAGCGCTAACCCTAACATTACGAGGAGCACCTCTGGCCGAGTCAACACTGGCCACCCTCGTGAGTGCCATGCGCTCTCCGACATCAGACCTTTGGGAGAGGTTGCCGAAAAACGCCTTTTTTGCATCACTCTCAGCCTGTGATGCGCCATCACTCTGGAACAAATATTTGGGGAAAACTCAATTTCGCCTGCTCCGTCCATACAGCGAAATACTGTCGGATGACCTTGTCAGTGGCGATCGTCTGCGTTACCTCGCTGCGACAGACCAACCAAGCGGCATCTGCCTAGTCAATCGAGAACCGATTAAGAACGCGAAACGCGTAGAAGAAGCGCTCCGAAACTTGCATACACGACGTGTAAACGATGGGATCACCCTAACCCCCCTCCCACAGCGGCAGGTGAATGGCGTCACCATCATCTCGTACGACGTGTCCTATGATTCAACAGCGCTGACTAAAGATTCTGAATCCAGCGACACTGCGTTGCTAATGACCTTCCTTTCTTTGCTACTCAAACACGCAACGTTAGAAGCAACCGTAGATCAAGGACAACTGATCACCGTCATCGGCCCTGAAAAAGCGATTGATCACGTATTAAAAGCACGCTCCTTTAGCAATCAGTCGCTCACATTAGAGCGTCGCATTCGCGTCCAGAATCAAGCCTTTACAGAACCCTTGAACACAGGAGCGACCTTGCGACTAGCCGCGCTATTACGCCATTTGGTAACGATAATTCCCGAGGTTAAACCCGAACAGATCAGAATGCTTCCAATCGGTGGCGATGGGACAACCTTTGGCATCACGCATGAGGCCGACCGAACAATCACCGCATCTTTGCGTATACACACGAACGAATTGGCGGCGTTACAGCGCATCAATCGGGATGGCCGAGCAGTCCTTCAAGAGCTTTTTTTCCAAATGTTTGCCCGTCAGATGATTGAAACAAAGAAAACCCCTAGCCAACCTTAAAAAAAAATAACAGTTCGAACGGCTTGACCTGATCGCGCTCCTGCAACTAACCCGGCATTCGCAACCTAGCAGAACGGCAGAGTCAGAAGATATCGTTTATTACGGATTCTCGGTCAACTTTTCGAGTGCATCAGCCACACGTACGACTGCATCAGGCTGAGCCAAACTACGCACAGCCTGTGCCATGTGTTGGAGCGTTGTCGGGTTGTTCTTACGATTCAAAACATACCGCATGATGGATCGGGCAGAAAGTTCTTGCTCAACCGCTAGGTCTGTTCCGCCGCTCTTTGTCAGCGCTAACGCATTCAGATGCTGATGATTCCTCAAGGCACTGGGCAGCGGGATCAACAAAGCGGGTTTACCCACCGCGCACAGTTCAAAACAGGTCGATGCTCCTGCCCGACAAATCACCAGATCAGCAGAAGCATACGCACGGCCCATTTCGTTGATAAAGGCACAGACCTTTGCGCGCACGCCAGCTGAAGCATAGGTTTCACGGACGTGTGCCTCATCGGCACTGCCACACTGATGGATCACATAAAAGTCATCTACACCCGACTGCTTGAGCAAACACATCGCTTGAGAAACCAATCGGTTCACACGCCGTGCTCCTTGACTGCCTCCTGTAACGAAAATGGTAAACAGCCCTTCGGAAACCTCTTCGAAACGTGATTGGCCATCCAGTTCGCTGCGTATTGGCAAGCCCGTAAAAATTGTTTTGCGTTTAGGCATCCACTCCGCAGTTTCTTGGAAACTCAACGCCGTCAACGTCGCAATCCCCGAGAGGAAATCAACCGCTTTACCTGGCACGGCATTGGCTTCATGCAAAAGCACGGGCGTTTTTCTGAGCCAAGCCGCCACAACGGGCGGTAAACTAGCATAGCTTCCCATCGCTAAAAGCGCATCAGGCTGTAACCGCGAAAGTGCATGTGCTGAACGATAGAAAGCGCGAGCCAGTTGTGGAAAATTCCGCAAAGAGAGTTGACGAGCACCAGTTGAGAAAACCGCCCCATTCCAACAAGAATGCGTAGTCGCTTCAATTGTACGCCCTGAAAACCAGACCTCCACAGCGTGACCTCTACGCTTCAACTCATTGGCAACCACTAATCCTGGAAAGACATGCCCACCAGTTCCTCCACAGGCAACCACAAATGTTTTACGCGTCATTTTACGCTCCCTTTCACTCGTCTTCCATGCCTGAATTCCCCCAACATCTCACGCATCTCACGTTTCCCAACGATCAGCATCAGACCTCCATAAACTCCGCCCCCGACCAACAGGGTCAACATCATAACCAAGGCTTCTGTAAGTTTACTCTCATATCCGATTTCTGCGATATACCGTGTCCCAAGCATCCAAACCATTTTTGAAACAAACGCCATGATAAACGCGCATGTGACCGCTTTACAGACTGTTTTCCCGAATGCAAAAATGCGTGGCGCACGAACACGGCGATGCAAAAAAATGCCTAAAACAATACTATTAGCCAAACTGGTGACAACCGTCGAACCTGCAATTCCCACGTGTTTCCATCCGTGTGGCAAGATTAACACACTGCTGATGTTCAGCATGAGATTGAGTAGCAGCGCAAACAAACTGATTCGCACCGGTGTTTTGAGATCTTGCAACCCATAGAAGGCCGGAGTCAACGCTTTTTGAAAGCTAAAAATCAGCAATCCCGGTGCATAAGCAGCCAAGGCACGTGCACTGAGCATGGCGGATTCCTGATCGAAACGCCCACCCTTCATCGCATAGACAAAGTTGATTACCGGCAAGGCAAGGACCAAGAGCCCTGCGGAACAGGGAGCCATAATCACAATCAGATTCCGCATGGCTCGTTCAAGCGTTGTACGCAATGCCTCCAGATCATTGGCAGAAGCCTGTCGTGAGAACGTCGGCAACAGCACAGTCATAAAGGCTGTTCCAAACATACCCAGCGGCAAATAAATCAAACGTTCGGCATACTCAAGCGCTGCGGGTGCGGCAGGATCAGCCCAAAATGCCAAAAATTTGTCAACACACACGTTGACTTGAATCAATCCAATTCCTAGCGCAGCAGGCCCCATTAAACTCAAGACGCGACGCATATCCTTATCAGCCAACAATGACTGAAATCGCAACCGACAGTGAAAGC
>CAZSUM010000027.1:0-250 GCA_964610015.1 uncultured Lentisphaeraceae bacterium | reverse complement strand
GAATCCAGACAACGCAGGGAGCTGAAATAGGATCTGCGCCAGCCCTGCAAACAGAATGGCCCAACTGAGAATCAAAATCTGCCCCTCTGGTGCATGAAAGAAAAAAGGAGCAACCATAAAGAGCGTCGCAATCCAGATTACGTTCAAAAGAAACGGAGTCAACGCTGATATTGCAAAACGTCCTAATGCGTTCAGCATCCCCGACAGCAAGGCCGCAATACAAATCAGCAAGGCATACGGCAGCATAATG